>JACOUC010000033.1 GCA_016178055.1 Chlamydiota bacterium
CTCGGGAGGGACCGAGCGGAAGGAGTAGACGGAATTTATATACCGTCAAAATTGAGTGAGGCTTACTGAAGAGCCGTATGCGGAAAATCCGCACGTACGGTTCCGTGAGGGGCATTGAAATATATGTCTACTCGACAGGTTTAAAGCCTTGAAGAAGCGGCGTTTCGTCTTTGAACTTTGAACCTTAAACCTTGAACTGTTTTTAAATGACTGAATTCGAAGAAAAAATTAAGGCCCGTAAAGCGCGTGTGGGTGTGGTCGGCTTGGGCTATGTGGGGCTTCCTCTGGCGGTTGAGTTTGCGAAAGCGGGCTTTTCTGTTTTGGGAATTGATGTCCTTCCCGAAAAGGTTCATGCGGTTAATCAAGGCAAGTCCTACATTCCAGATGTTTCTCAAAAGGAGTTTGAGCCTTTAGTTGCTAATGGGTTTTTAAAAGCGACGACGGATTTTTCTCAGATTCAAAAGTTGGATGCCCTCAGTATTTGTGTCCCCACCCCCTTACGTAAGACAAAAGATCCTGATATTTCTCATATCGTGAATGTGGTTGAGGCGGTTTCCCGTTATTTTAAAAAAGGGCAACTGGTTGTTTTGGAGAGTACCACCTATCCAGGGACGACAGAGGAAGTGGTCCTTCCCATTTTAGAGGGAGAAAAAAGGAAAGTCGGTCGGGATTTTTTTCTTGCATTCTCGCCTGAGCGGATTGATCCAGGAAATGGAAAATATGGGACGCGTGACATTCCTAAAATTATGGGAGGAATAACCTCCCAATGTACTCAAAGAGCTGTGACGCTGTACGAGAGTATTATTGAAAAAGTGATTTCTGTTTCTTCTGCCAAAGTTGCAGAAATGGTGAAACTTTTGGAAAACACCTTTAGAGCGGTCAATATTGGTCTTGTGAATGAAATTGCGATGCTTTGCCGGAAAATGGATTTGGATGTCTGGGAAGTGATTGAAGGGGCTCGCAGCAAACCCTTTGGATTTATGCCGTTTTATCCGGGGCCTGGATTGGGAGGGCATTGTCTTCCGATTGATCCTATCTATCTTTCCTGGAAGGCCAAGCTGGTCAATTTTGAAACCCGGTTTATCGACTTGGCGGCTCAGGTGAATAGTCATATGCCGCATCATGTTGTGGATATTGTTTGTGATGCTTTGAATCGTCATGGGAAGGCCCTCAATGGTTCAAAACTTTTATTGTTGGGGATGACTTATAAAAAGGATGTGAATGATGTGAGAGAATCTCCAGCGATTGATGTGTGGAAATTGCTTGAACGACAGAAGGCGAAGGTTTGTTATCATGATCCTTATGTTTCCAAAATTCAAATTGAGGGACATGTTCATTATTCTCAACCTTTGTCGTCTAAGACGTTAAAAATGGTAGATGGAGTCGTCATTCTCACGGATCACACGGTCTTTGACTATGAAGCTGTAGTTCAGCAATCGAGATTGGTGATTGACACCCGAAATGCGACAAAAGGGGTCAAGAATCATCGCAATAAAATTGTAAAAATATGATAAGGTTTTATGCCCCATGCGCTTGTCACCGGCGGCGCCGGTTTTATTGGTTCTCACTTATCCAGAGCCCTTTTAGAAAAAGGGTATCGTGTGAGGGTGTTTGACAATTTTTCAACAGGGAAAAAGGAAAATCTTTTAGGGATCGAGAATCAAGTTGAGATTGTGAAGGGTGATTTAGCAGATGATCAAGCTCTTCTTCAAGCTGTTCGCGGAATAGACACCATTTTTCATCTGGGGGCCATCCCCTCAGTTCCTCGTTCGTTAGAAAATCCCCGACAAACCCATCAGGCTAACGTTGTTGGAACTTTTAATCTATTGTTAGCTGCTCGCCCGTATCCCATTAAACGCCTCGTTTATTCTTCAAGTTCTTCGGTTTACGGGAATAAGGCCATTCTTCCTAAAGAAGAGTCCATGCTTCCTGAGCCTTTAAGTCCTTATGCGGCTTCAAAACTGGCAGGGGAATATGATTGTTCAGTTTTTCACTCGGTGTATGGAACGCCCACCGTTTCCCTGCGTTATTTTAATGTTTTTGGTCCTCGGCAAGATCCTAATTCGCTGTATGCGGCCGTGATTCCAAAATTTATTACCCAATTATTGCAAGGGAAACCGGCGACGATTTATGGAGATGGGCTGCAGACCAGAGATTTTACCTATGTTCAGGACGTGATTCGTGCGAATCTTTTGGCCGCGGAGGCTGGGCCAGAGATTTTAGGAAAAATTTATAATATTGCTGGCGGAAAATCGGTGAGTCTTTTAGAATTACTCGCTGAAATTGAAAATACACTGGGGTTTCATATTCCTCCTCTTTTTGAACCCTCGAGAAAAGGAGAGGTTCGCGATTCACTGGCCTCTATTGAGCGAGCAAAATCAGATTTAAAATACATGCCGAGATTTTCTCTAAGAGAGGGATTAAAAGAAACCATTGCGTGGTTTTCTTCTGGGTTAGGAAAAGAAAATGGAAAATTCTTACAACGAAAAGGAGCTTAATTTATTTTTTGATGATCTGGATCGTTGGTTGCATCTTCAAAGTGCTCTGGGTAAAAAAAGATTTTATATTCCTTCCTTGAAACGGTCTTCTACTGCCTCTCTATCCGATGAGTTGAGCGAGGTCCCAATCCCAAAATCTGATTTCGAGACAACTTCTTTTTCAGAGTTTAGAAAGAATGTTCTTAAATGTGAAAAGTGTGTTTTAGCGAAAACTCGCACTCAAGTTGTTTTTGGTTCTGGAAACGAAAAGGCTAAACTCGTTTTTGTGGGAGAAGCCCCTGGCTTTGATGAAGACCGAGAAGGGGAGCCTTTTGTGGGAAAGGCAGGACAACTTTTAACCAAGATGATTCAAGCGATGGGGCTTAAAAGAGAGGATGTTTATATTGCCAATATCATCAAATGCCGTCCTCCCAATAATCGAACCCCCACCCCTGAAGAAAGGGAAACCTGTTTTCCTTATTTGGTTGAGCAATTAGAACGCATTGGCCCTAAGATTATTTGCGCTTTAGGAAATGTAGCAGCTCAAACCTTACTTCAAACGGAAAAAACAATTACCCGACTTCGGGGAATGTTTCACGAAGTGCGTGGGATTAAAATTATGCCGACCTTTCATCCCGCTTTTCTCTTGCGTAATCCAGAAGCGAAGCGAGAAGTATGGAGGGATTTGCAGATGATTATGGAAGAACTTAGAAAATGAAACAGTTTAAAGTTCAATTAATATGAACTATGCCCGGGTTTTTTTTGAAATTCCTCTCAACCGAGGTTTTGATTATCGTATTCCGGAAATTTTTCTTGGAAAAATTTCGAAAGGGATGCGCGTTCTTGCCCCCTTTGGCCGAGAAAGGAAATTAGGCTATGTCTGGGAGCTCATTTCAGAACCAGAAGTAAAAGACGTCAAGGATATTTTCGAGGTTAAAGATGATGTTTCGATTTTTAACCCTGCTCTTCTTCAACTGGCGGAGTGGATGTCGGATTATTATTTTTGCCCTCTCGGGTTGACCTTGAAAACCATGTTGCCGGCTCCTATTCGAAACTTTCGTTCCCCTAAAAGAAAGCTGAAACCTTTACCCCTACTCGAAGAAACTCTAGAAACACCCTTTCTTTTAAATGAAGAACAAGGCTTAGCGCAATCTCTTATTTTCGAAAAAATGAGAGGGGGAAACTTTTCAGTCATTCTCATTCATGGTGTGACGGGAAGTGGAAAGACAGAACTTTATCTCTCCGCCATTGCCAAAGCGCTCTCTGAGGGGAAAGGGGCGATTGTTCTTGTTCCTGAAATTTCTTTGACCCCGCAGACCGTAGAGCGTGTGAGAAAACGATTTGGACAAAGTGTTTCTCTTTTACATAGTCGTATGTCGGAGCGAGAACGTTTTGAGGCTTGGGACCAAATTCGCAACGGGGATTCAAAAGTGGTTGTCGGTCCTCGTTCGGCTGTTTTTGCTCCCGTTCAAAATTTGGGGCTTATCATTGTCGATGAAGAACACGAGCGCTCTTACAAACAAGAAGAATCCCCTCGCTATCATGCACGAGATATTGCGGTGATGAGGGCAAAGTTTGAGCGTGCGCTGGTTCTTTTGGGGAGCGCAACCCCCGCCCTTGAATCTTATTACAATGCTCAAAAGGGCCGTTATCAACTCATCACTTTATTAAAAAGAGTCGAAGACCGGCCTTTACCTAAGGTTCGAGTTGTTGACATGCGTCAGGAGGTGGAACGCTCAGGTAAGCTTTATAGTTTTTCGCATGTTCTGATCGAGATGATTCAGAAAACGTTAGAAAAAAAAGAACAGACTCTGCTCTTTTTAAATCGGCGGGGTTATGCCCCAACGGTTTTGTGCCCCAAGTGTGGTCATATTTTTAATTGCTCAGAGTGTGATCAAGCGATGACTTATCATCAAACCAAAGAGATTTTGATGTGCCATTTATGTGAGGCCCAAAAACCTATTCCTAAAAACTGTCCGAAATGTAGCTTCAAGACATTTCATCGATTGGGGGTTGGGACTCAGCGGGTTGAAAAACATCTCGAAAAATTTTTCTCTCGAGCGGCCATTCAAAGGATGGATACCGACAGTACGAGAAAGAAAGATGCCCATATCAATATTCTTGAGGCTTTTCGAGAAGGGAAAACAGAGATTTTAGTGGGAACTCAAATGATTGCCAAGGGCTTGGATTTTCCAAATGTGACCTTGGTGGGTGTGATGAGCGCAGATATTGCCATGAGCCTTCCAGACTTTCGAATGGGAGAACATACCTTTCAATTGCTGACTCAGGTGGCGGGTCGGGCGGGGCGGGGTTCAAAGCTTGGAGAAGTTTTGATCCAGACCTTTACGCCCTTTCATCCCATTATTCGCTCGGCCCTCTCTCAAGACTATCTGGCGTTTTATCAAAGTGAGCTTGCCTATCGAAAGGAATTGGGTTATCCCCCTTTTTCTAAGTTAATGGCCATTCAGTTTGATGGGAAAGAAGAGTCAAATGTTTTCAGGACCGCTCGAGCGATGTTGGAGCGATTACAAGCAGGGTCCATAGAATCTTTAAGGATTTTAGGTCCCCATCGGTCTCCTATCTCAAAGTTAAAGGGGCGCTATCGATGGCAAATGATTCTCTTTTATGCCAGAGAAAAACCCATTCATCAAAGCATTCGATCCATTTTGGATAATTTTAAATGTGAAAAAGGGGTACGTATCGCTTTGGATGTCGATCCAGTAAGTTTGATATAAGGCCCCTATCTTTTATAGGCCTTATTAATTTTCTGGGAGACGTCTTTGTATCCGATATCAACCTCGAAAATTTTCTTGTACTCTACCATTGCTTTTTCAATTTGATGGGTTGCTTCATACACCAGTCCTAAGTGATAGATGACATCTTTTTTAAAGGTGTCCATTTCAGTCAATTCATCCACCACTTTTAGAAATTGTTTTTCTGCAATGTCATAAAAACCCATCTCATGGAAACATCGTCCCAGGTGATAAAACGATTCGACTCTTTTTTGAGCATCTTTAACGGATTGCTGAAATTCTTGAATTGCATTTTGAAATTGACCGCTTTCATAGTAGAGACATCCCAATTCATAACGGTAAGTAAGATTATGGGGATAACGTTCAACCTGGCGTTTCCCTTCCTCCAGGTTAATTTCTTTCTTCTGGCTCTCTAATTGTTCCAATTCGAAAGAGTGCGGATGGGGGGTGTTTTTTAAGGTTCTTGTTTTGAGTTGAGCAATTTTTTCTTCGAGATGAAGTCCTTTAATTTTATTGATTTGTTGCGGGATGCTTCCATCTGAGGGGAGAAGCTCTCGGAGTTTTTCTAAAACTAAAATGGCCTCGTCATTTTGTTTGTTTTGCTCATAAAGTTGAGCCAGATTTCTTAACCAGGTGGTATGGTCCGGTTGAGTTTGAAGTTTTTGTTTAAGATCTTCGATAAGAAGGCCCCTATCATCTTTGGTTTTGACAAATTTTGATTCTTTTTCCAAGCGTTCGGCTTCTTTTTCATCTTGGATTTTCTGGCGGTAAGTGGTCCCTTCATCCCATCCCCCTTGAGAAATTGTTTTCATGGCGGCCAAGTCTTGCAGGGCCTTACGAACATTTTCGTCTTCTGGGAAAGAGCGCAAATATTCTTCAAAAGACCTACGGGCTTTTTCTAATTCTCCCTCTTTCATGTAGAGATGGGCCAGACTTTTAAGTTCTTTGGGTGGGAGAGGGGTAATTTTTTTTAGGATTTCTAGCGTATCTTTAGCGGTTTCGGTCCATCCCAAATTCATGGTGCATGAAGCAAGTTTTCGAAGTGAAAAGGCATGGGCAGGGTTCATTTTAAGCATGGATTCTAGGGTGTCGATGGCAGAGGCCCATTTTTTTCTTGTGAGGTGAAACATGCACAAGAGATAGAAGGGAATGAAAATAATTTCATAAACCATTTTTTCTATCATCGATTTTGATTTTCCTTCAAGGCCCTTCAGTGTGATGACCCGCAAAAGACTTCGTGCTTTTGAAAAATCGGGATAAGTTTTTAAAAGATTTCGAAGAAGAGTTAAAGCATAATCTTTATTATTAACTTCAAAAGCCTCTTTTGCCTTCCGATAAAGATCGAGGGCATTTTGAGGAACCTGATTCTCGTTTTGCATGTTTAATAATCCTCTCTTTTCATTATATCGTATGAATGGGATTTTGGGGATTTTTAGAGATAACGTTCAAAGTTGAAAATTGAAAATTGAAAATTCAAGGATTTCCAAGCTTGGGTTTTCTTTGAACTTTGAACTTTGAACTTTAAACTTTGAACTGTTCTTCACAGATGACATTGACTCTTTTTAGATTTTGGATTAGGATTCCTGCATTAAAAAGCAGTGGATGGCGGGGAGGTTCAGTCATGAATGTCCAAAAGAATATTGATGATGTGGCGAAGCTTGCAAGGCTTCGATTAAGCGCGGTCGAACGTGATAAATTCTCTCGTCAGCTGGAGGATATTCTTTCTTATGTTGAGAATTTAAATGAACTCAAGACAGAAGGGGTTCTTCCGAGCTATCATGTTCAGGAAGTAAAAAATGTGACACGTCCCGATGAATCTCGACCTTCGCTTGATCCCAATTCCTTCTTGAAACATGCCCCTCAAGCTCGGGATGGATTCTTTATCGTTCCTCAGGTGATTGAGTAGACTATGAATTCTAATCCTACGGATTTAACCTTGCATGAATGGAGTGACCTCATCCAAAAAAGGGAAGTTTCTTCCACGGATGTGGTTCGTTCTCTCTTAGCTCGGATTCAAGAAAAAGAGTCGAAAATTCATGCCTATATTCGCTTTGATGAAAAAGCTGCTCTCGAAAAGGCAGGTCATTTAGATAACATTCCCACCGAGTCCCGAAAGGGAATTTTGTGGGGGCTTCCCATTTCTAATAAAGACATTATTTGTGTGAAAGGTGTTGAAACCACCTGTGCCTCTAAAATCCTTTCGGGGTATATTCCTCCATACAATGCCACTGTGGTTGAAAAATTGAATGGGGCCGGAGCCATTCTTTTTGGAAATACCAATATGGATGAATTTGCCATGGGCTCTTCAACAGAAACTTCTGCTTACGGGGTGACACGAAACCCCTGGGATTTAGAAAGGATTCCAGGGGGCTCTAGCGGTGGATCTGCTGCGGCAGTGGCGGCAGGTGAGGCCATTGCGGCGCTTGGAACGGATACGGGGGGTTCCATTCGTCAGCCGGCGGCTCTCTCGGGTTGTGTAGGACTTAAACCTACCTATGGACGGGTCTCCCGATACGGCCTCATTGCCTTTGCCTCGAGCCTTGATCAAATTGGCCCTATCACTCAGGACGTGGAAGATACGGCTCTCATTCTTCAAGTGATTGCGGGGCATGATCCCAAAGATTCTACTTCTCTTGATATCCCTGTCCCAGACTATCGTTCCACAATGAAAAAAGGGGTGAAGGGTTTAAAAATAGGTCTTCCTAAAGAGTATTTTATTGAGGGAATGGATGTGGAAGTGAAGCAATCGATCGATGATGCTGTAAAAGTTCTAAGTGGTTTAGGGGCTGAGTTCGTCTCTTGCCAACTTCCTCATACAAATTATGCGGTCGCCACTTATTACATTTTAGCAACAGCCCAGGCCAGTTCGAATTTGGCCCGCTATGATGGTGTTCAATATGGATTTAGAGCCAAGCAATTTTCAAGTCTTGTGGATCTTTATTTTCAAACTCGGGGAGAAGGTTTTGGAGAAGAGGTCAAACGCAGGATTATCCTGGGGACCTATGCTTTAAGCTCGGGCTATTATGATGCCTATTATCTAAAAGCTCAAAAGGTTCGAACCTTAATCAAAAATGATTTTGACAAAGTTTTTGATCATTGTGATGCGGTTTTAACTCCAACTTCTCCATCCTGTGCTTTCAAAATTGGGGAGAAAATGAATGACCCCTTGAAAATGTATCTCTCTGATATTTTTACAATTTCAGCAAATTTGGCTGGAATTCCAGGAATTTCGATTCCCTGCGGTTTTTCTAAGGAAGGGCTTCCGATTGGGCTTCAAATTTTGGGAAAGCATTTCGATGAAGCCACGATTTTGAAGGTTGCCTATGCCTTTGAACAGGCTACGGAATTTCATAAGAAAAGACCTGATGTGCGACGGGCTGAAGGCTCGAAGCTCTGAGACGAGTCAGACGGATGAGGAGTGGAATGTTATACGAAACAGTGATTGGTTTAGAAGTGCATGTTCAGCTTAAAACAGCCTCAAAACTTTTTTGCGGCTGTTCGACCCAATTTGGGGCTCTTCCCAATACTCAGGTCTGTCCAGTTTGTTTAGGCTTTCCAGGCACATTACCTGTTTTAAATGAAAAGGCTCTGACTTATGCAGTGATGACAGGTCTTGCCCTAGGTTCAGAAATTGCAAAAGAGAGCAAGTTCGATCGGAAAAATTATTTTTATCCTGATTTACCTAAAGCCTATCAAATTTCTCAATATGATAAGCCCATCTGTGTGGGGGGAGAAGTTCCGGTTGACATCGATGGCATAAAAAAATCGATCCGGCTCACTCGAATTCATTTGGAAGAAGATGCGGGTAAATTGGTCCATTTTACAAGGGATAGCGGGGTTGATTATAATCGCGGGGGGGTTCCTCTGGTTGAAATTGTTTCAGAGCCTGATTTACGTTCTCCCAAGGAAGCCTATGAATATCTGAGATCCTTGAAGAGTATTTTAGAATACTTGGATGTGAGCGATTGTAATATGGAAGAGGGAAGTTTGCGTTGTGATGCCAATGTCTCTTTGAGGCCGGTGGGGACCGAAGCGTTTGGAACAAAGGCCGAGATTAAGAATCTCAATTCATTTCGAAATGTCGAGAAAGCGATTATTTATGAGATTGAAAGGCAAAAGAAAATTCTTGAAGACGGGGGCAGAATTATTCAGGAAACTCGACTTTGGGATCAGGATCAGTCCTTAACCCGATCGATGAGAAGCAAAGAAGAGGCGCATGATTATCGTTATTTTCCTGAGCCAGATTTGGTCGCTATTTCCATTCCTCTTGAAAAAATAGAATTTTTAAAGAAAAATCTTCCGGAACTTCCCCATATTCGCTGCGACCGTTTTATGAAAGAGTATGGTCTTTCTCAGTACGATGCAGAGGTTTTAACGGCGGAGAAAAATTTAGCGGATTTTTTTGAAAAAGGGGCTCATTGTTCAAAAAATGCAAAGGCCCTTGGAAATTGGATCATGGGCGATTTAATGCGGGAGTTAAAGCTGAAAAATTTGAACATTTCACAGTCCCCGGTTTCAGTCGATGCCTTGATTGAATTAGTTGAATTGATTGAGGTAGGCAAGATCAGTGGGAAGATGGCCAAAGACGTTTTTATGAACATGTTTGGGGAGGGTCAGTCTCCCAAAGATATTGTTCAATCCAAAGGTTTATCTCAGCTTTCTGATGCTTCAGAACTCGAGTCTGTCGTTAAAAAGGTGATTCAAGAAAATCCTAAGTCAGTTGAGGATTATCGTTCGGGAAAGAAAAATGCGATTACTTATCTAGTAGGGCAAGTGATGAAGGTCACGAAAGGCCGAGCCAATCCGAAATTGGTGAATGAACTTTTGGAAAAAGAGCTGTGAAATGAGTCAACAGTCAACGGTCTACGGTCGACAGTTAACCGTGGATTGTGGACTGTGGACCGTAGACTATCGACTATCCTTCATCTACTTGTATAACTTATCTATTCAATTCGATTGAAGTAAGAGTGTAGAACAAGAAAGGATTACCGTGTCCCTTTTTAGGCGTCCTAAATTTTTGACATCGGACAAACGTAAGAAACGAGATATTCCTGGGGGGCTTTGGACCAAGTGTGAGAATTGCCAGGAGCTCATTTATAATAAGGAATGGGAAAAGGCCCTGAAGGTTTGTCCGAAGTGTAAACATCAGCATACACTGACTGCTCATGAACGAATACGCATGATTCTGGACGAAGGCGTTTTTGAGGAATTTGATCCTAATTTGATTCCTCAGGACCCCCTTCACTTTAAGGGGCCCAAGGCTTATCTGGATAAAGTGATTCAAGATCAAGCCATGACGGGTCTTAAAGAGGCGGTGCTGACAGGGAAAGGGGCTATCGATGGGCATTCTATTATTTTGGGAGTGACCGATTCTCGATTTATTATGGGAACCATGGGAAGTGTGGTAGGGGAAAAAATTGCTCGTGCAATTGAACGGGCCATTGAAGACAAACTCCCTATGATTATGGTCTCGGGTTCAGGAGGGGGCGCCCGGATGTACGAAGGATGCCTTTCCTTAATGCAAATGGCAAAAACCAGTTCAGCGCTCGCTCGATTGAGTAAGGCAGGTTTATTTTTTATTTCAGTTCTGACGAACCCAACCATGGCTGGGGTCATGGCCAGTTTTGCATCCTTGGGAGATGTGATTATTGCTGAGCCGAGGGCTCTTTTAGGTTTTGCGGGTCCTCGTGTCATCAAAAATACCATTCAAGAAGAGCTCCCGCCTGGATTTCAGACCTCGGAATTTCTTTTAGCCCATGGAATGATTGATATGATTGTGGAAAGGCATGAGTTAAAGAAAACTTTGGGCAAATTATTGGAATACTTGCCGCAACTATGAAAATCTAAAAATCAAACATCAAAAATCAAAAATCAAAATGACAAACCAAAATTTAAAATGCCTCCTTCTCAATAGTATTTAAAATTTTGGATTTTAGTTTGTCATTTTGATTTTTGGATTTTAAATTTCCCATGATTCCTCAAAAACAAAAATATCACGAAGCTTTAACTTTCCTTGAATCCCTTGAATGTTTTGGGATGAAGTTGGATCTTGAAAATATTCAAGTACTTCTAAGCGTTTTAGGTGATCCCCATCAAGATTTAAAAGTCATTCATGTCGCTGGAACCAATGGCAAGGGATCGACCTCAGCCATGCTGGCTTCCATCCTCCAAGAATCGGGTTATTCTATCGGACTTTATACCTCTCCTCATTTATGCACGCCTCGTGAAAGAATTCAAAAAAACGGAATGTGCATTTCTGAAGAGCGTTTTATTGATTTGGTCCATTTAGTCATGAGCCAGGTTCATCTATTGAGAACTTCCAACAACCTTTTCCCAACTTATTTTGAAGTCATGACGGCTATAGCACTTCGCTATTTTTCGGATGAGAAAGCAGATTTTGTTGTTCTAGAGACGGGAATGGGAGGACGACTCGACTCGACCAATATTGTCCCCTCTCAAATTCAAGTCATTACCAATATTGATCTCGAACATACCCGTTATTTAGGAAAAACAATTCGAGAAATTGCTTTTGAAAAAGCAGGGATTATCAAGCCATGTTCCTTTGTCATTACAGGAGCTCAGGGAGAGGCGCTTACAGTCATTGAAGAACGTTGTTATGAGAAAGGCGCACACTTTTTTCGATTGGGAAAAGAAATTCATTTTCAACTTCTTCAAAAAAATTGGGAAGGGGAGCGACTGATCATTCAGGTAGGTGAAAGAAAAAGAGAAATTGAAATTAAACTTTTAGGGGCTCATCAACTTGAAAATGCAGCTTTGGCCATGGGGGCCGTAGAAGCATTAATCCAATTCGGTTTCTTTCTTCCAGAGCGAGCCATATTGAGTGGATTTAAAAAAGCGTCTTGGCCTGGAAGGTTTGAAATTCTAAAAAAAGAGCCTCTGGTGATTATAGATGCGGCCCATAATCCAGCAGGGATGCGATCTTTGGTCAACACATGGCAGGAGGTGGTAGGCCCTCGTGGTGCCGATCTTATTTTTAGTTCCTTAGAGGACAAGGATGTCGAAAAGATGGTTAAAAATTTATGCCCCATTGTTGAGGAAGTGACGCTTGTTGAAGTTTCAAATCCTCGTACTCGGAAATTAAAAGATTTGGAAAGGGTTTGGAGGTCTTATCTTCCTGAGGAAAAAATTCATCTTTCGACCCTTCAAAAGGTGATTCAAAAACTTAAAAATCGAGAAAAAAACACTCGGCCTCTTCTTGTGACCGGTTCAATCTATCTTTTAGGAGAGGTACTTTCGCCTCTCTCCTTGTTAACGGACAAGAGAGATCATCCCCCGACAATTCCCGAAGCCCCTGGATGACGCCGTCGTTCTCTTCCTATGGGGCGGTTGCGATTTTCATTGTCATTGGCAGTTGTTGGGTTCTCATCACCAAGAATTGTAAAGGCAATCCCGACCGACACGACCTCACTCGCAGAGCTCATACCTTGGTTAGGGCCCACAATACCCTTTGACTTCCTCGGGCCAAATCCTTTTCCACTTTCAGGTCCTTGATCGCTATTCTGGCCATAAAGATACCTTCCATCTTGAATTAGGGACCATTTACCCAGAGCTTAAACTCAAGGTCTTTGTGCTTGAGCGCTCGTGTTCGTTTAGCTTTGACCGTCGGTTCCCCATGCACCGGTGAAGATGGACCACCATGGCCGATCATCCACCCACTCATTCCACGACTTATATTCCCATCGCCAACGCTAGAAATTAAATTCCCAGCGATCCTTGCTTACCCACCGTCCCCCCAGAATTCCCCTGGCCTCTTCTCTATCCAGAACCTTCTTCTCCTCGAGATCCTGCAATTGAACTCTGTACATACGCACCCTGTGTACCTTCCCCTATTTTAACATTTCATCACCCTATGTCAAAATTTTCAAAAATTTACTCTTAAAATATGGTATAGAATCGTATATTTATGTATACTTTAATGGGCATATGCACTTGACTCAAGTGTTGTCCATTTGTAGTCGCCCCATACATGGGGCAATGCGTGGATTGCCCGATAAATCGGGCGACTACGCTTGACGAATCAAGGTACTTAAAGTCAAGTACACATGCCTATAATTTAATATTCTCACTTCTTATCCCACGGACACTTTGTTTCAAAACAGTGGGTTTCACCATTGATTTCATAACAGTGCCAGCATCTGATTCCAGCCTTTGGTCTGGATCTTTTCCCTCGCGTCTCTTCTCCTCCTCGAGCTCTTCTCTGGTGAAAGGTCGTTGGGATCTCGTTACCTTGACTGTCCTTGACGACCCATCCGGTGACCTGACCATTCTTGACCCTTGCATAAATACTCTCGCCTGTGTAAACGGTTTGGACGAGGTTAAGCCCTTCCTTAAGTTGAAGGGTCTCGAGCTTGGGAATAACCGAGGCAACCTGATACTTTTCAGGGTCATCAATTCTAGTTTTCTGGGCGCTTGCAACCCATTCTACGGGGAGTCCCAGTACAAAAATAGATATTGCGATGTAAAAGAGAGATTTTGTATTCATCTGCGTCCTCCTTGTTTGGTTTAGAAAAAGAAAAAGGGTCAAATCTCTTGTTGCCTAGTTGTTGAGAACAAATTCCAATCGGAAGCTTACCTCTTATTCATTCAGTTAGCAATCTGACGGCTTTGGCGATGGGATCTTCCATGTTGTGGACCCATCTTGGATCATCATTTGGACGTCGAAATCTTATCATAGGCAATTTGGGCGGCGTTCTTTTCCGCCTCTTTTTTGCTCGCTCCCGCCCCGTGACCAAATATTTCTCCGGCAATGGTTACAGTTGCTTCAAAATGTTTTTTATGATCGGGCCCTGTTTCAGAGATAATCGCATACACTGGATTAGACTTATATTGGATATGGGCCAATTCCTGTAAAAGATTTTTATATTCCTTCATATGAACTTCATGGGGAATTTTTTTGAGGAGTTCCTTGAATTGGGAGAGGATGAATTTTTTGATCGCTCGAACGCCTCGATCAAGATAAATGGCTCCGATGAGTCCTTCAAATGCATTGGCTAAAATGGAATCACGCTCCCGTCCTCCCGAGGCCTCTTCTCCCTTACTCAAAAAAAGGAAACGTCCCAAATCCATTTTTCGAGCCAGCATGGCCAAGGTCTCACGGCGAATGAGGGTGGACTTGATGACAGAAAGTTCTCCTTCTTGATAATCTTTTAAGCGCCGAAAGATTTCATCGGTGATAATCATTCCCAGAATGGCATCCCCTAAAAATTCCAGCCGCTCGTTATTCCTTAAATCTTCTTTTTGCTGGCCATCATAGGCGTAGGATTTATGGCAAAGGGCTTCGTAGGCAAGATGTTTGTGTCTAAAAACATGAGCAATAACTTTTTCTAGATCTGCAATAGTCTCGGAATGTTCAGTTTTCACGCTGACTTAGGCTATCAAAAAGAGCAGGGTGGTTTCAAGAACTATGCGTTCTGTTCATCAAAAGATTTTTGAGATCGGGAGGCGGATTTTCGCTCAATCTCATCTAATATCTTTTTTCTGAGACGCAGACTTTTGGGAGTGACTTCAACCAGTTCATCATCTTCGATGTATTCAAGTGCAAGCTCAAGAGTGAGTTCTCGAGGCGTCGTCAAGCGAATCGCGTCATCTGATCCAGAGGCCCTCATATTCGTCAATTTCTTTTCTTTGGTGGCATTGACGACAAGATCGTTCCCTTTATTATTTTCTCCCACAATCATACCGGTATAAAGGTCAGCACCAGGTCCAATGAAAAGGTCTCCCCGCTCTTGTAAATTATTCAGTGCAAAGGCAACGGTCTTCCCAGTCCCTTGAGAAATGAGAACCCCTGTCTGACGGTGTTCGATTCCGCCTTTATAGGGTTGATATTCCAAAAAGAGGTGATACATAATAATCGTTCCATGGGTGAGTGTCATGCATTCTCCCCTTAATCCTAAGAGGCCTCGGGACGGAATGACAAATTCTATTCGAAGATTTCCTGAAGAGGTTTTCTCCATATGGGTCATGGTCGCCTTTCGGGGACCCAGGGCTTGAAGGAGGACTCCCTGATATTGTTCTTCAATTTCAATCACCAAATTCTCAACGGGTTCAAGCGTTTCGCCTCCGACTTCCTTTAAAATAACTTCAGGTCGTGAAACCTCAAGTTCATAACCTTCCCGTCTCATCGTTTCGATCAAGATTGAAAGTTGAAGTTCTCCTCGTCCGGAGACTTTCAGGGCCTCGCCAGTCCCTGTTTCTTCCACTCTAATTCCAATATTGGCGCGGGCTTCTTGAATGAGTCTTTCTCGAACATGTCTTGAGGTCAAAAATTTTCCGCCATCTTTACCTGCAAGGGGGCTTGAATTATGCGCAAAAGTCATCGAAATCGTTGGTTCATCAATTTTAATCAACGGAAGGGCCTCTGGATTTTCAGCGTCTGCCACCGTTTCTCCCACATTTAAATTTGGAAGCCCAGAGATGCATACAATATCTCCTGCCGTGATTTCTTGAACGGGGATTCTCTCCATGCCCCGATAGGTAAAGAGGCCTGTAATTTTCCCTTTGATTTGAGTCCCATCCCGTTTGATCAAAGTAACCGGGCTTGCGATTTTCATGCGTCCATGATAAATACGGCCCATTCCTAATACGCCCAAATAGTCATCATAGTCGAGCATGGTGACCAGCATCTGAAGGGGTTTCTCAGGATCAGCAAGAGGTGGCAACACGCGATGGATCAAGGTCTCGAACAGGGGTTTCAGATCCTCGCTTTTATCTTTAAGATCAAGCCAGGCCTTGCCGTCTCTTCCCGAGGCATAAACAACCGCAAAATCGAGTTGCTCATCCGAGGCATTTAAGTCGCAAAAAAGGTTAAAAGTTTGATCCAAAACTTCATGCGGTCGTGCATTGGGCCGGTCAATTTTGTTAATGATGACGACGGGCTTCAAATGAAGCTCTAGAGATTTTTTTAACACAAATTTTGTTTGGGGCATGGGTCCTTCAAAGGCATCGACCAAAAGAAGGACTCCGTCCACCATTTTCAAGATTCGTTCAACTTCACTTCCAAAATCGGCATGACCGGGGGTATCGACAATGTTAATTCTCACGCCTTCGTATTCTACAGAGGCCAATTTAGAAAAAATAGTAATTCCCCGTTCACGTTCTAAGTCATTGCTATCCATCAATCGCTCAGTGATTTCTTCTGTGGGTTTGAAGACTCCGCTTTGACGCAAAAGAGCATCGACCAGGGTCGTTTTCCCGTGGTCTACATGAGCAATGATGGCAATATTACGTATTTCTTTACGACGTTTCTGATTAGTCATAAAATTCGAACTCTTTTCTTGCTTCCACGGCCCTTATTCTAAAAGGGGCTCTTTATAACATGCTTGAAAGTTAAAAGCTATGAGATTAATAAAAATTATTGATGATTTTTTTGACTATTTGCTTTAATTTTGGGTCTTTCCCATTGAAGTAACGTGCATATTTTAAAAACATATAAATTTATAACAAAAATGGACATTAATTTAACACTTCAAAGACTAATTTCTATCCTCATTTTAATCAGTTTCACCCTCACAAATCTCATTAGACCAGAGGGTGTTGCGGGTGAAAAGCCGCTCGAGGCTCGAGGCTCGAAGCTCGAGGCAAACACATCTTCTTTTTTTGCTTTTCCCTTGAGCCTCCAGCCTCGAGCCTCGAGCTTAGACATTCTCAAAACCCTCAAAGTCCCCTCTAAACTAGGCAACATAGCTGGTAGGCTGGAGGGTTTCCCCACCAGCCCCCAATCGTCGCCGGATGCGTGAGACAATGTAACGCATCCTTTTAAACCAAACGACTTTCTCGTAGTTAGCGACCCCACAGAGTTGTTCCACACAGGAAAATAGAAGAAGTCATGCTTTAGCACGCCTCAGTCGGAACTCATCTTCAAATGAGAGTAACCCCATCCGATAGAAACGGCGGATACGGAAGCGCTTATTGTCGGTTCGCCACTTTCTCGCTTCTTTAAGACATCGAAGTCTCATACGCAACCATTGGTCAAGAGAGCGATAAGCTATTCTGACATCGCCAAGTCGAAAGTAATTGACATGCCCGCGAATAACAGGGTTCAAACGTTGAATAACCATCTGAAGATTACGACCTTGATTGCGGCGAGTGATTTGACGCAGGTTATCCTTGAGCTTATCCAGTGACTTATGACTGATTCCCTTATATTTGCCCATGAATGAATATCCAAGAAATCTGAAGCCCCGTTTGAAGTTGGTAAGCGAAGTTTTATCCTCGCTCAGCTTCATCTTCAGTTTCCCTTCAACCACCCCACGGACAAAAGATAAAGCGGTGGGCAATTCTTCGGCCGTTTTGGTCATGACAATAAAGTCATCCGCGTAGCGGGCGAACTTATATCCCGCTTCTTTCAGCGCCTTGTCGATCAGATCACCGACGAGGTTGGCTAGAAGGGGAGAAAGAACGCCGCCCTGCGGAGTGCCTTCCTTTGTCTGACTCGAGGATGCCATCCTGCATAACACCCGCTCTTTCAGCATACTCTGAATACTGTTTAAGACCCAACCATCCGCAATCTTCTCTCGCAATCTGTCCATCATAAGGGAGTGAGGGATGGTGTCGTAGAATGCCTTAACGTCAGCATCCAGGACATAATGATATCCTTCACTCTTATACTGCTCAACTCTCATAATGGCCTGATGGCAATTCCTTCCAGGACGGAAACCGAAACTGTTATCCGAAAAACCGCTTTCGAATATCGGCTCGATAATCTGCCTCGTCGCTTGTTGAACTACCCTATCCGAAACGGTGGGAATGCCAAGCGGTCTCTTCTGATTTCTGCCCTTGGGAATATATACCCGAAGAACAGGGGAGGGCTTGTAAATTTCAGTTTTCAGCTTATTGTGAATATTTCCAATATTCACATCCAGATCAGCTTCAAACTGAGCAATACTCACCCTGTCAAGACCCGCTCTTCCCTTATTGGCCTTCACATGAAGAAAGGCTTCATAAAGGTTCTTGAGGCTAAACACCTTATCCCGTAACGAGTGAAACTTTAGCATCTCTAGTAACTTCTCCTATTGATGGATTCTGACAAACGGATTTGGCAATCGTGTTTCATTCACCTTCCGACAGCTCGGCATCCAACCTCAATGCATGGGTTAAAAAAAAACAGATCAGATGAGTCAGTTATCATCGCAGTGAACGAACGTATTGAATCCGTTTGCATCCTCCATTCCTCTACGGTTATGTCCCTTCGTCCCGATGGATCGGGACTACGATGAACAATGCTGACGACTTCAGAGACCTTTGCTGTAGAGAAAATCAAAGATCACTATCTCATAGAGAGCAGATTTCGGGTATTCCCTTATACGGCTCTGTTAGTCCCGTACTCAAGACAAGATGTAAGTCCTCCTCTGGTCATAAAGGTGATCCGTTTTGTTCTCGTGATGTATGTTGAAACGCATGGCTTTGGGAGCGTGCTATTGCTCATCAGGCACAACGCTCCTGGCAAGGAAATTGCCGATGCTTCACTGGGTCAGGGCAGTTGGCACAAGACCACACGCCAAAACCATACACCTCAAAAACTCATCTGCGATTCGTCACTTGAGTCACATCGCCTCGCGGTGATATACTGTCCTTCTACAAATGCGGATCACTCCAAAAGCATTTGTATAATCGCAAACTTCAGTACGGGGATGAGTCCCGCACTGACAGCATTTTCAACTGTTTAGACCTCCTTTACTTCAGAGCACACCTGGCCCTCACAGGTCATGAATCCATTGAAGCCAAAGGACACAATTCTTGGGAAGGGAAAGGTGACCAGAGACGTCGCATTCCTGCTGTTTCGTGGATGAAGGATGACGAGGGACAGAGTCTTGCGGTATCGCACCCTGAAGTTGTAGACGGATTCGAAGCTTGGATTGCCTTTTATTGATGGGAGAGGAAGAGGCCATTCCTTATAGGGTGAGGTATTCCATCGAACACGCATCTGAGCGTAAGCTTGAACAACTTTCTCAACCTTATAAATATAACGA
The DNA here is from genome assembly GCA_016178055.1 of Chlamydiota bacterium. Lineage (NCBI taxonomy): Bacteria > Pseudomonadati > Chlamydiota > Chlamydiota bacterium. The sequence continues at coordinate 19,219 of JACOUC010000033.1, forward strand.
AGGAAAGTACGGGATTGATTCTGTAGGAAAAGCCATTTCTCAAGGATTTTCGACCAGGGTGATGAAACTGATGTCTTTCAATAAATTTGATCTCCTTCTTCGAGAGAACTTGCATCGAGGATTGTCACAGTTACGGGAAAGAAATTTTAAATTAATGCAAACGCCTAGAGGGATGGCTCGAGAAATGGCAAGATCTTTCATTCGTGAGATGAATAAATTGACGGAACAGGGTTTGAGTGAAGACGATTTCATTTTTGAGCAAAAAATGACGGAGGTTTTTTTGGAATTTAGGGGGACGATGGAGTTGGGAACGTTATATGACAGAGTGGATGAAATTGTAAATGATAGGATGACGGAACTTCTCAGCAAAGGGGAAAAGGCATCCCCCAAGGGATTGATAGGATTAAGGACTCAAATACTGGTCATTGTCCTTTTTGATGCCGTGATGATTGTGACAGAGAAGAGGCTTTCGCTCGCCGAGTTAGGGCATCTAGCAAGGATCATGGTTGAGAAGAAAGGGAAATATGGAGACCATTCTTCTTCCGACTGGTCAAAAATTTCTTTAGAGGAGTTATCGGGGCTTCAATCTTCTAAAGGAGAAGGGCAGGTGTTTTCTCAAGAAGGATCTGAGGGGGTTGTTTTACAACAAATTCATGTGACCCATCGGGGAGAGATGATAATGGATAGACAAGTTTTTGATGGGTTTGGAGAGGCTTCTCAAAAATTTGTCGCATTGAGGAAAAAATTGATGGGGGTTGACGGCACAGAGGATCTTGTGATTGATTTTTCGAGTCGAGGGTACATTGATCCTGAAAGATTTGAAGAGCTTCTTTATCAAATGCTGAGATCAGATCAGTGGATTGACGAGGGTGGAATTTTAAATATAAGTTTTAAAGATTCAGAAATTTTACCAGGGGACAAAGACTTTGATGTAGAAGTTTCATGTATCGTTACACCCGATCAAAAAAAGATTAATGCCGTTTTGACCTCTTCCCCAAATCATTTTTGGGAGAATTATGACCGTCAAAATATAAATCGAGTTTTGGATCAAAAGGATGGACCAAAAGTTACCGTTCTTCCTCCTTCTCTTTTAGGTATTCAAGTCAGAAATAAAACAGTCGAAGTTAATTCTAAAGCTTCCCTTTCAAATAAATTTTTAGAGGTGCTTAAAACTGCTCATGGGGTGATTCCTATTCTTCTTGAAGAAGGGATGACCTGGAACGAAAAGATCAAAAGAGAATGGTTAACGGCTTTACACCTCAACGGTCATGAAAATATCCTTGTTTTTCCGATCCGTCCAGAACTGATGCGTCTAGGATCAAATGGGGTCACCGAAGCTCTTTTCCAAAAAATTGGAAGCAGATTCTATGAGGGCCAGCCGACGGATGAATTTAAGGAAAATGTCAATTTTATTTTGACAGAAGAAACTTCAAAATGGTTTGACCTATCCTTGATTGCAAAGGATCGGCAGTGGCTGATTCGAAGGGTGGCTCAAGAAAAAATGAGTTATGAGCAATTAGTGATCATTGTCGGGATTATCACAAGGAGAGGTTAATGATGAGTTGCGCTTACTCATCGCAGAAACAGATCCCGCAATGCTTAAATCAATGATGAATCATGAACTCATCCCAGGAAAAGCCATCCGAAAATTTGACTGGGTCAGGCGAGCCCGTCTAGAGACGGGGAAGAGCATGTGAAGATTCAAATACCGATTTTGGGTCTTATTCATTATTTTTCAAAAACGGTATAAACTTTTCTGGGGGGATAATTGAAACATTTTTGTATGGATTGAGGACTAATAGGTCGGTATCCCTTGTTACAATCACTTGGGCTTTACTTGCGATGGCGCATTCGAGTACTTTGTTATCGTCTTTATCTCTGCAGTCAGTAATTTTAATTTTTGGGTTCACAATTTCTCCAGCTTCTTTGATAATTGCAATCAATGTTTCACGATCTTCTTTATTGATTCTCTCTCGAAATTTTCGTTTTGCGCATACCTCAACGATTTCATTGATCAGAGATTTAGAAGTAGCAAGGCGGAATCTTTTTGCAATGAAGGCTTGGATAATTAGGCGGCAAGATCCCTTCAAAAGGCTATTGATGAAAATATTAGTATCTATGACGGCTATGACCATGGGGTCGGTGTCTTACTTCATGACAAGCTTTATCAATCTCTTCATCAGAAATTGGAGTGTTCGATATTTTTCTATCAATTCTTTGAAGGAGGGCCTTTAGACGATCTGGCCAAGTCGATTTCTCGAGTTTCTCGACCAATTCAATTTTTTGTTTAGGATTAAGAGTTTCAATCGCAGCCTCTATTTGGCTCAGGGTGATTTGAATATTAATATAGGGAGTTCTCATCTACACCATCCTCTACTCTAGACTATGAAATCTTCTTCTGGAGGTCAAGATTAGAATAGTTTAAGATTAGACCAGTACTTCTGTAAGATTCTTCTTTATTCAACGTATCTCAGGTCTTGCTCACTGGAGATGACAAGGTAAGGTCGATGGTCTTGATGAGGGCTTTGGGGATTCCAGGGTTCATGGATGTCTGTGGGTTTAAGAAGAACGCCTGCATCCCCTCCATGAACAAGAACAGCCTGGGCGTCTCCGGAATCTGTAATGCGCTGAGCATAAGCGGGTGTTGGGGAAGATGTTGGAATGTTGGACCAGCCGACTATATCACACAGCGTGTCCTTTCCCTTCTGAAACATGAGAATTTGTTTGACCGCTTTAGGGGGGCTCAGATCTTGAAAAACAGCGGACATTTCTTCTTCAGCAATTTTGATATAGAGCTTAATCATTTGAAGCATCCACCAAAATATCATCCCCTTCTATTTTAACATCAAACTTCTTCTGGCAAATTGAAGGGCTAGACAAACATTCCCCTGTTGTGACATCGTATTGCCAGCCATGCCAAGGACACATCACTTCTTTACCTTCTAGACTTCCTTCGCCTAAAGGGCCTCCTCGATGTTTACAGATATTATCAATCGCATAAAAATTCCCACTGATATTAAAAAGGGCAATCGATTTTCCTTCAATGTCAATGGCCATTCCTGTTTCCTCTGGAATATCTTTACGATTTGCAATCTTGATAAAATTGGACATATGCCCTCCCGTTATTAGTCACCGGTGGTAATCGACCGAGCCACAGTTTTGTCGCCATAAGCTTTCGTCCACCCATGTGCATGAAAAGAGTCCACAGTCGACAGTCAATGGTCGGCAGATTTAAAGGAAGCATTCTTTTCTATGGACTGTGGACCGTTGACTATGGACTCATTTTTATATTAGTCCTTCTTGAGAAAAGAAGTCAATGTAAGTTCTTTAAAATTTTTCTGATAAAAAGTTTTTGACTTGTTCATTAGGTGTGCTAAAATTTTCTTTCGATGAACCACAAAGGCCCTTATCATCCTCGCTTTCTCTTTTTCCTACTTTTATCGCTTACTACTTTTCTAGGTTGTGATCAAGGAGATGTCCGAAAAGCTTCAGGAAATTATGAAGTCACTGTTGTAGATCCCAGTGGCAAGAGTGATGTGGGAGATGCCAGTGTTACAAACTCTGGGGACTTCTTTTCCATTGTTATTAACAGCACGGTAGGTCATTTTGCGATTACGGGAACGTTGAAGGATAATAAGATTGAGACGACGTTTACGGATTCGGGGGGAAACAGTGCTACGGCTACCTTCCAATTTTCAGTCGATCGAAGTACCTTTACTGGAAATATCCAGACCACCACAGGTTTGTTTGTCGTTCGTGGCACCCACCTTTAAAATCAGCTATAAGTTAAAAATAGACTCAATTAAACTTACCGCTTATAGGTTAAAGATTAGCGGTTATTCTTGGGTCATTTCAAAGATAAAAGCGGGAGGAATATTTCTCAATTCCATCTGAGATTTGAGGTTGTTGAAAAAACCCTTAAGGTAAGAGCCTGCTTTAGAGGAATATTGATTATAGATAATGAACTTTCCTCCTTGAGTCAATACCTGTTTTGTTTTTTTCAGAAGACTTTTAATTTCTTGCTCGTTAAAGAACGAAAGGGGAATCGAAGAAAGAATTAAATCCACCTCTTTTATTTTTAATTTTTTGAGATAGATATCAACCTTTTTTGCATCCCCATGAATCACTTCAAGCCTTGAATCATTTATTTTTTTTAATTCCTCACAGAACTTTTTATTGGTTTCTATCACGATAAATCGTGCATTTTTGGGCAGTTTCTTTAAAAGCGTTTTGGTGAGAACGCCATTTCCTGGACCATACTCGATGACGGTCTTTATTGTTTCAGTCTTAATTTTACTTAGGACTCTTGTGTGGACAAATCTAGAACTAGGGAAAATAGCTCCGATCTGACGATCCTTGAGGAAGTTTAGAAAAAAATGCAATCGCTTCATTTTCGCCTCTGAATTCTTAAAAATTCTTCTATAAATCTACAAAACGTCCGTGTATATTATATCCAATTTTTCTTGAAGAAAAGGAAAGAGTTTTTGTAGCTATCTATTCATGGGCGATTAGCTCAGTTGGCTAGAGCGCGAGCTCGACACGCTCGAGGTCACAGGTTCGACCCCTGTATCGCCCAAATAATACAGTTCAATATTTTAGGTTCAAAGTTTAAAGTTAAGAAACTGAATGCGATTTACGAAATACGAAAGACGATCGACGGTATTTAAATGAGTTACGGTCCAGAACCACAACATGCCTCGTTAACACCTGAGCTTGAAAAGTGTCGGCACAGTTCAGCCCATATCATGGCCCAAGCTGTGAAGCGTCTTTTCCCCAATGCCAAAATGACCATTGGCCCTGCGATTGAGACAGGTTTTTACTACGATTTTGATCTGGATCACCCCTTCTCCGTAGAGGATCTGAGTCGTATTGAAGATGAAATGAAAAAAATTGTTGCTGAGGATTTTAAATTCTCCAGAGAAGAAATTCCCCGAGAAGAGGCCATTAAGCTTTTTGAAAAGATGGGAGAGCCCTTTAAAGTCGAAATTTTAAAAGAGATTCAAGATGGCATTGTTAGCACCTATCGTCAGGGCGAATTTTTGGATTTATGCCGAGGCCCCCATTTAGAGAGCACAGGAAAGCTAAAGGCCTTTAAGCTTTTGAGTGTGGCTGGAGCCTACTGGCGAGGCAATGAAAAAAACAAAATGCTCCAAAGAATTTATGGAACGGCTTTCCCTTCCCGCCAAGAACTGGAGAGCTACTTAAAACAGTTGGAAGAATCAAAGCTGCGGGATCATCGTAGGCTTGGAAAAGAGCTGGGTCTTTTTAGTATTTACCCGGAGGCGGGGCCAGGTCTTATTTTTTGGCATCCTAAGGGAGGACGGGTTCGGTGGATTTTAGAAAATTTTTGGAGAGATGAACATTTTAAGAGGGGTTATGAATTTGTCTATAGCCCTCATGTTGCTCGTCTAGAGCTTTGGAAAAAAAGCGGTCATTGGGACTACTATCGAGAAAGCATGTATCCTCCCATGGAGCTAGAAGAAGATCAGTATGTGGCTAAACCCATGAACTGTCCGGGTCATATTCTCATGTTTCGCTCAGGCATCCGAAGCTATCGAGACCTCCCTTTAAGGTTTGCCGAATTGGGAACGGTTTATCGATTTGAAAGAACCGGGGTACTTCATGGTTTAATGCGGGTTCGTGGATTTACTCAGGATGATGCCCATATTTTTTGCGCTCCGGATCAACTTCAAAATGAGATTCAAAGGGTATTGGAACTTGTCGATTTTATGATGAAGGTTTTCGGGTTTCAGTATCAAGTTGCATTAAGTACACGGCCCGAAAAGTTTGTAGGCGAAGTTGAGCTTTGGGACCAAGCAACTCGATCCTTAGAAGAAGCTCTTAAGACCCGATCGATCTCTTATAAAATTGATCTGGGAGAAGGGGTGTTTTACGGACCCAAGATTGATATTAAATTAATCGATGCTCTTGGACGAGGCTGGCAAGGCCCGACGATCCAAGTTGATTTTAATTTGCCTCATCGCTTTGAAGCAACCTTTGTCGCTTCCGATGGAAAGCATCATCCTGTTGTCATGGTGCATCGAGCGGTCTGGGGGAGCATGGAGCGTTTTTTAGGAATTTTAATTGAGCATTTTCGAGGGGCATTCCCATTATGGCTGGCTCCCGTTCAAGTTAAAGTTCTTCCCATCACAAGTTCAGAGATAGATTACGCAAAAGGAATCATTCAAAAATTAACTCAAGCCTCTCTTCGATGCGAACTTGATGATCGACCTGAAAAAATTGGTTTTAAAATTAGAGAGGCCCAAGGGGAGAAAATTCCTTACATGTTGATTGTAGGGGATCGAGAGAAAAAAGCAGAAACGGTCGCCGTTCGAAACCGAAAAAAAGGGGATATGGGGGTCATGGCATTTCCAGCATTTTTGGATCTGGCTCTAAAAGAAATTTCTGAAAAGATTCAATGATTTTTCTACTATAAAACCTACCGAAGAGATCGTTTATTTTCGTCACCCCATTCACTTCCAAAAGCAGATATGGCTGTGTCGCATAGACCCAAGTAGATAAGACCCTTGATCTCATACTTTATTTTTCATAGTTGTTTTTTTGAAACGAACACAATGGTATAATTCGCCTTTTCGAAGGGTAGAGAATATGCTAAGGATAGGAATGGAATCTTCGATGAAACACGTGACCATTTTTTTCTCTTTTTTATTGTTATTGGGTGTGGTCGGACTGATTGCACAGCAGGGTTCAAGTTTGGAAGTGGTGTCGTTGGGGCTTCACGATGAAGCTGGAATGGATGTGAGTGGGAAAATAGTTCGACCTTCCTCGCATTTGACGCTTGAAATGAAATACAATCGGCGAGGTTTTCCCAAAGAGATTCTCACCACCCTTGAAATTCAATTGTTTGATACTCAAGGGAATGTGCTTCTTCAAGATAAACTGGATCGTCCTCCCTTAGAGGGGACGCGAAAGGATTCTTACAAAATCGATATTCCTAGAGATGCTCAAGGGAAATTTTTGGTTGTTCTTACCCTGCGTGTTTCTCAAGGGGATCAAATTTTTTCCGAAGTGACAAAGACGGTTCCATTTGACGTTTCTATTTGAGGATTGAAAGAATATGATGGATTCTAAAGTTTTGATGTCCTCGGGTGAGTCTTCTCCTGAAGTTACAGATGCCATTCCAGTTCGTGTGAGCCGTTTGGGAAAGCGTTTTAGGTTAAGACATGAACGAGAAAGGTCTCTTAAATCGACCTTACTTTCTCTTTTTAAATCAAGAAGTCGCGGAGAGGATTTCTGGGCCTTAAGAAATATTTCATTTGACGTGGAGCGAGGAGAAACCTTAGGAATGATTGGGGCCAATGGGGCAGGGAAGAGTACGCTTCTAGGGCTTTTGGCTCAAACGATGAAGCCAACGGAAGGGGCTGTAGAAATCCACGGTCGTGTTTCAAGCCTCTTGGAATTGGGGGCCGGTTTTCATCCAGAATTGACGGGCCGAGAAAATGTTTTTTTAAACGGGTCAATTTTAGGACTTTCTCGAGGTCAAATTGAGGAACGCTATGAGCGCATCGTTCAATTTGCAGAGCTTGAGCCTTTTATGGATGTTCCTGTGAAGCATTATTCTTCAGGGATGTACGTTCGATTGGGATTTTCTGTTGCGGTTGAAGTAGACCCGGACATTCTTTTAATTGATGAAGTTTTGGCAGTAGGGGATGGAACTTTCCGAAAGAAGTGTCTTCAGAAAATTGCTGATTTTCAAAAGGCGGGCAAAACATTATTGATTGTTTCACACGACTTAGAGGTGGTCAAAAAAATCAGTGATCGCGTTCTTCTTTTAGATCACGGTCAGTTTATTGAATTAGGGCGGCCTCAGGAAGTGGTGGATGAGTATGTTCGGCTGGGGCTTGAAAAGGGAGAAGAGCCTTTGATGAGAAAGGACTGGGGAAACTTTGAGGCCCAGATCGAGAAAGTCCTTTTTCGAAATTCTTCAGGAGGGGCGACCGATCGATTTCAGAGTTTGAGCCCGATGGAAGTAGAAATTTTTTATAACGCCAAAAAAAGAATCAATCGACCTGTTTTTGGATTTTCCATCGCAGATCAAGAAGGGAAAATTTGTTTTGGGACCAATACCCAAATCAAAAACCTTTCGATCCCTTGGATTGAAGGAAGAGGTCAAGTCACCCTTCAGATGGTCTCTCTTCCCTTCATTCGGGGAAAATATTTTTTTTCTTTTTCTATTCATAGTGAGGATCACAAGGTGAGTTATCATCGACAAGATCATGCCTATGCGATTTGGATCGAGTCCCAACGACAGGAAAGCGGATTTGTTGATATCGAGACCCAATGGGAGATACAAGAAGGTTCAAAGTTTAAGGTTTAAAGTTCAGTGCGCCAAGCAAGCCAACAAAAGCAAGCCGAAATAAGGAGCCTGAGTAAAGGCTAACCACCGACTCAGAACTGAACTCTGCACTTGGAGAGGCAACGAACCGAGTGAAGCCAGAGGGAAG
>JACOUC010000034.1 GCA_016178055.1 Chlamydiota bacterium
CGTCAATCTCCTTCCCTCTGGCTTCACTCGGTTCGTTGCCTCTCCAAGTGCAGAGTTCAGTTCTGAGTCGGTGGTTAGCCTTTACTCAGGCTCCTTATTTCGGCTTGCTTTTGTTGGCTTGCTTGGCGCACTGAACCTTAGACTTTGAACTTTAAACTGTTGTTTTCATCCCATCATATCCCAACAGCACATTTCCTTTATAGAGTTTTTCGACCTCTTTTAAAACATTAACCTTGTCACAAGGGGGATAAAAATGAATGAGGATTAATTTCCCTGGATTGGATAAAGCAGCCATTTGAGCAACACCTCGAGGGGTCAAATGTCCTTTTACTTTTTTTGAATCTGGGAATGAACATTCAAGCAAAAAAACATCCGTTCCTTTGGCCCATTGAGCCAATGTTTCAGAAAAATCAGTATCCCCTGAAAAGACAATAGATTTTTGATCCTCTTCAAATCGATAAGCAGCACTTTCAAAAATATGATTTGTTTTAGAACTACAGACACGAACTTTCCTCACACGAAAAATATGTTCATGCACCTCAAGAACTTCAAGAGGAAATTTGGGAGTCAGCCAACCCCGATACGTTTTTGAAAGTTCCAAAAAAAACTTTTTAAAACCTCTCCCGCCCACGATCATTAATTTCTTTTTTCGTGAAGGAAACCCATATTTACTGGCAAAGAGAAAAGGGACAAGATCCGTGACGTGATCGGGATGAATGTGAGTATAAAAAATGGCATCAATGTCATTGAGCAAAAACCCTGATTTTACAATACGCGTCAAAGTACCAGGCCCGCTATCAATCAAAAAAAGAGACTGTTTCGTCTTAAGAAGAAATCCTGGCGAACCTCTTTCTAAACGAATAACCCCTGTTCCGGATCCCAAAATAATGAGTTCCATATAACGACCTTCTTCCGCTCAATAAATGATTGCATAGTGATCATTATGGATTTTAGTCCATCTCAGTGGATAAAAAAAGAGTCCACAGTCGACAGTCAATGGTCGACAGTTTTAAAGGAATTATTTATTTTCTATGGACTGTTGACCGTGGACTGTGGACTTGTTTTTCATTGTTATTTTCTTTCTACTCTTAATTTTTCCAACACTGATTTTATTCTTAAAGAACTTTGTCTTAAATTTTCCTCTTTTAATCTTCCGCTTTGATAAGCCCGTGAAAGGGCCTCATAGCCTCGCTCAATCAAATCCGAATGATGCCCAATGATTACCAAATCGTGTCCTGCCTCAATGGCCCCAACCACAGACTCTTCTAAAGAGAACCGCCGAGTCATCGCCCCCATTTCCAAATCGTCTGAAATAATCACATTGTGGAATGCATATTTTTCTCTTAAAAAATCATGAACTATTTTTTTGGAAAGGGTTACTGGATAATCGGAATCCCAATGAAGACAATGAAGATGAGTCGTCATGATAAAAGCAACATCGTTTTTAATCGCTCTTCTAAAGGGTTTAAGATGGACTTGTTCCATTTCATCCAGTGAGAAATGGATCAAAGGCAGATCATCATGGGGGTCAAGGGTCGCTCCCCCAAGACCCGGGAAATGCTTGGCTGTCGCCGCAAGACCTTTGCCTTGCATTCCTCGAATCAAGGCGCCTCCTAATTTCGAAACAAGAGCAGGGTCCTCCCCCAAAAAACGTAAATTTGATACGGAAGACGAAGCTGGAGTTAAAACATCCACCATGGGAGCAAAATTAACATCCACTCCTAAAGAAATGAGCTCTTGAGCCATGACCTGACCCTGCTGATAAGCCCCATTTACACCTTGTGTTCTTCCCAAATCTAGATTTCCAGGAAAATGAGTGACATGTAAATGAGCTTGGGGTTCTTCTTCCGAAAATCGATGAACAACACCCCCTTCATGATCAATGACAAAAAAAACATCACCCAAAACTTCTCTTAAGTCAGAGATGAATTTTTTGAGTTGACGAAGGGAGACAATATTTCTAGAAAAAAGAATAATACCGGCAGGGCAAATTTTCTTTAAGAAAATTTCTAGACCTGAATCAAGGGATGTCCCTTGAATTCCGATCACAAGATGACGACCCACAAAAGCATTTTGGATTGCAGATTGTGGATTACGGATTGAGCAATCTAAGCGCTTCATAAAATCTGAAGACTATGGGTTAGTTGAGGGCTCATGATCTTTTTTATCCTTGGGCTCTTCTCTTTCTTCCATCTTTTCTTCTTCAATCACTTCCCACCTGACCAATGCATCTCCCTCAAAAAATAGATACCGTCCCTTAGAAACATATTTATAATCGATAGGAACATCTGGAAACCGTCCATAATAAGCCCAACGTTCAATAGAAGCTCCCCAACGGGTTTCTCCCATTGGCTTCTTTTCATCAGGAACTCCCCAACCATTCAAAACTTCATCCTTCGTCATCCCCTGATTAAGAGAAGGACCTCCTCCCACAATGGTTTCTAAAGAAGCTTTCTTCGTTGGATCTTCAAAATCGCTACACCCCATCAGCATGACTGACAAAATAAAACCTACCATAAGAAATTTCATAACTCCCCCTTTCTGCATTGTTGTTATCATAGCCGTTTGTCCACTCATATGCATGAAAATGAGAGGCACGGGTTCGCTGTAATAAATTTAAAATCCGAAAACCAAAATGAAAAATGACATACCAAAATCCAAAATTTCTAATGCTGTTGCAAGGAAGACATTTTAAGTTTTACGTTGTCATTTTGATCTTTGATGTTTGATTTTTAGATTCTCATAGCTATCTACGCGATTTCACCTTTTCCAATGCCCGTTTAATTCTATCTCTATCCAAAACACTGATTTTTTGTTGAAGAGCCTTCTCGTAATATCCTTCAGCTCTTTTACGATCTTTGAGATCATTCTGGCAAACCATTCCCATCGCTTCATAAATCAGAGGATTTTCGGGATCTAAATCTAAGGCCTTTTGAAATTCTTTGAGGGATTCCTCATATTGATTGCTGCGAACCAGTGCCTGACCCAGATGGAAATAAAAGAGACTCTTTAATGCATCACGATCCAAGGCATTTTGAAACCAGCCAATGGCACTTTTCCAATCCCCCTTTTTCATAAAGACCATGCCCATTTCATCCATAATCCCTGCATCTGAGGAGCTTTGAGAATAGGCCTTATTAAGGTAACTCAAGGCATCCTCCAAATTACCCATTTGAAAATAAGAAAGACCCAATTTCCTAAAAAATTTCTGATAACCTGGATTAACCTTCACCCCTTTTTCATAGGCAATCACCGCTGCCAAAAAATCCTTATTCTCAAAATAGGCATTCCCCAAATTGTAATAAAGCGATGCATTTTTTGGGTCAAGTTCAATGGCCTGCCGATGAATCGCAATCGCTTCATCGATCTTCCCTAACCGACGTAAAACAAGCGCTGAACTATTTAAACCCCATATATTCTTAGGATTAATCGTGCAAACCTTTTTAAAATAAAGAAGCGCTTTTTCATAATCACGTTTCTTAAAATAAACCATTCCAAGCGCATTTAAGATAACCTCGTCGGCTGGATTTTTCTCCAAATAATGTTCATAATCCTGAATCGCCTCTTCCAATTTTCCACTCATTTCTTCAATCATTCCCAATCGCTTCAGCGCCTGTAAATTTGCTGGCTCTCTTTCCAAAACTCTGCGATAAGAAGCTCTCGCTTGATCAAAATTCTTTAAGTGAAAAGAATATTCCGCCATCGAAAAATCAATAATGGTAGGATCGACCCCCTTACGAGAAGCGGCTTGAATCAACTTAAGGGCTTGATTCCAATGCTGAAGCTCTTGATAGGTAAAGGTCAGACTCAAATAAATCTGTGGATGATTCGGATGATGACTGAGCGCTTGTTTAAAACTCTTCAAGGCCCCTTTAAAATCTCTTCCTTTAAGGGCAAACTCTCCCTCAGCCCATTCAACCTGCCAATTTTCAGGCTTAATCTGTTTCGCTTTTTCAATATAGGCAAGACCTTTTTTAGCAAAACCGCGTCTTATGAAGGATACCCCTATCCAGGCATGAGCCCCTAGATGATCGGGTTTAATGCGCAAAACTTCCCAAAAAAGTTCCATCGCCTTTTCATAATCCCCTTTAGAAAAATAAATTTTTCCTAAAGAAAAATAGGCCTTCTCATCATTAGGATTTTCTTGAATAATCTTCGTATAGAGCTGAGTAGCCTTTTCCCATTGACCCTCTCTAAAAAAGGTCCTCGCTTGCGAGAAATCATTGGACGAAACTTCTTCAGCTGAAAGCTGGCCGATCAGAGCTAAACATGCTAGAGTAGTTAATAGGGTTTGTTTCATCATCGTTGCCCTGGGCTTTCAGGCACACCTCGTAGATGAAAATAGTTTACAGTCCACAGTCGACAGTTTTAAAGGAGGTATTTATTTCTACGGACTGTGGACCGTTGACGATGGACTCATTTTCATGGTTGTTCATTTTTGTGTTCAATTATTAATATAAATATCTTATGATGTCTTGATCGTAAACGCCAGTAGGAAACGACATCCTTATGGAAACCAGTATTATTGAAGTAGGGACCACGCATGAGAAAGCCTTTGTTAAAGTCAGAGGTCGTGGCGATTTTCTCAACAGTCAAGTCCTCAAAGACTTTATGAATACCATGGTTGAAAAGGGAGTTACAGATTTTCTCATCGACCTAAAAGAATGTAAAACGATGGATAGCACTTTTATGGGAGTTCTTGCTGGAACAGCCCTTCAACTCAAAAACAAATATCAAAAGAAACTCACCCTCTTTAATGTTGAAGAACATAATCTGCAACTATTGACGACCCTTGGAATCCATATTTTTCTTAACATTGTCACCGATCCTTTCTCGACGTCAACTTCTCTTAACCCCCTTCCCGCCTCCTCTTCGTCCAAGAAAGAACGAGCCGAGGAAATGTTGAATGCCCACACCGTTCTTATGGAAATTTCAGAAGAAAATAAAATAAGATTTAAAGATGTCTATGAATATTTAAAGGAAGAAATCAGAAAAAGCAGTAAGGGGTAAAGTTCTTTCTTTAAGGAGATCTAACCTCACATTCTAAACGCTATGCTACCTCTTCTTTTGGTTGCTCTACTGGTCACCCTATTTTCCTATTATCGATCTAGACTTGTCTTAAACCAATTAAAAACATCTTACCAAACCCTTTCTCAGGAAAAAGAAGCCGTTCTCACTTTTATTCGTGAAATCGGGGAGGCCCTGACTTCTGCCCATGAACTGGACGAGCTCTTTCACCCTATTATTACCTGCGCAAAGAGACTTCTCAATGCCTCATCAGGCGCCATCTTCCTCTTAGAAGAAGACCACACGCACCTCAAAGCAAAAAGGGTCGATGGACTTTTTCCTCCCATTTTTGAATCCATTCCAACAGACGCTCTTACTAAACTGGCCACCAAGGCCAAGTATCTCCAAGACCTTATTATGAAAATCCGAATTCCCCTCGGCGAGGGAATCGTAGGAAGGGTCGCACAAGAAAGAGCTCCCATTCTCATTGAAAATGGAATGGATGACCCCCGCATTTCACAACCCCCGATCGATTTCCTCAAAGTAAAAACGCTGATGGCAGTCCCTCTCATTTTTAAAGATGAAATGATCGGCGTCATGATGACCATCAACAAAGAAGATGAAAAAAATTTTAATGAAAATGATCTTTCTCTCCTCGAAGCCATTTCAGATCAAGTGGCTTTGTCTATTCATAACGCAAAACTTTACCGGACCATTGCAGAAAAAGAAAGATTAGACAAAGAACTTAAGACTGCGACTCAAGTTCAACATCTTCTCTTACCCACCCTCTTTCCAAAAATATCTGGATTTGATTTTGCAGGCGTGAGCCGCCCCGCTCGAGAAATTGGAGGAGATTACTACGATTTTTTCCCGGTGGGAGAGGGAAAATATGGCATTGTGATTGCGGATGTTTCAGGAAAAGGTATTCCCGCCGCCCTTATTATGACCATGGCCCGAAGCATCCTACGAAGCGTCGCCCCAGGAGAAAATTCACCCCGTCATGTTCTGGCTGAGCTTAATCGGCTTTTATTTTTAGACATGCAGCATGATATGTTTATCAGCCTTGCCTATCTTGTACTCGATGAAGTCAATCGGAAATTAACCCTCACCCGGGCAGGGCATGAACCCATCATTTTATTTGATCAGAAAGATAATCGAGTGAAACTTCTAAGGCCTCAGGGAATTGTTTTAGGGATAGACGAAGGGCCTTTATTCACTTCCACTTTAGAGGAAGTGGTCTTATTTTTAAACAGTGGAGACGTCCTCGCTCTTTACACGGATGGAATCACAGAGGCCCATGATGCCTCTGGACAGGAATTTGGTTACGAGGCACTGACCGACGTGATCCACCATTCTTCTTCTCTTTCTGCACAAGAGATTGCAGAAAATATCTTAGGTCGAGTCGCACGTTTCACCGGTGGTATTTCTCAAAGAGATGATATGACCTTTTCAATCGTGAAAGTGCTTTAAACGGGTTACCAGTCACCCGTTACCCGTCTCCAGTATAAGAAATGTCACTTATTGACAGACGACTATTTTTTCATCATTGTACGATAAAAAGAGATTTTCCATCCGTTTCTAAGATGAGGGGTTCCCCTTTAGAAATAGAATAGCTTGAAATACCTCTCTCTCTAAGCGCCTCCATCAGGTCCTTATCAAGAGACTCGTCATAGACAACAGCCAAAATTTTTCCTCGATCTAATATTTTTAAAAAAGATTCTAAATCATAAGGGCCATCCGAAAGAATCAAAACCCCTTTCCCTTCAGGTCTTTCGAAAAAGGATTGAAGCACCTCTTTTGTATTAATCCACTGAAACCAAATATCATGGAATTCAAACTCATCAAGGTTTTTCTTATCCGGAAATAAATTTTTTACCTCTTTTATATTTTCTTCGACTTCCTCCATTGAAGGATTAAGTTTTGCCTGAGGAAAGGCTTGTAAAAAGGTCTCTGAATGAGGCCAAAACTCCTGATTAAAAAAAATATTTTGTATATCTCTCGTTTTAAAAATGAAGGGCAGCCTCCCTACCCATTCTACTTTGCCTTGATCTTTTTGATCAGAGGAGGATAGGGAGTCTTTAATCCATAAAGCTCCACTTCCATTGGGCCACTGAATCATTTGGGCCTTGAAGTCATTTCGATTGACCAACTGCAATCTTAAACATTTTTTATCAGGAACCTGAAAAAGGAAGGCAACAAGGGATAAAGCCACAAGTAAAAAATAAAAAAATTTGATTTTGCCTTGAGCCTTTAAAAAACCTAAAGCGATCACTCCATAATAAAAAAGAAACCAGAGTTTAGAAGGTTGATGGATAAAAAAACAAGCCCCTGGAATTCTTGAAAGAAAATCCATGAGGAAAATCAAAATATTTAAAAGAATTCCATTCACACTATTCAAAGAGAGACTTACCCCAGGAATAAATCCTAAAAGGCATGAGGCAAAACCTAGATTCATCGACAATCCCACCCAAGGAACGACCAGGAGATTGGCCAGAATAGTCACTGGAGAAAAAATTTGAAAATGATAGGCTACCACCGGTAACACTCCCAGCCAAACCGCGAGAGATCCACTCACAATTTTTAAAACCCAATGCCGGCTCTTCGCAAAAAATCTTTCCTTTTTTGAGGGAAGTAAATGAATAGCTTGAATCGGAAGCCCTCCTAGAAATTCCAAATCCTTCTCTAATCTAGGCGTTAAAAAAATAAGAGCACCCATGCAAAGAAAAGACAGTTGAAACCCCTGATCAAAAATCGAAAGAGGATGAAGAATCAAAATGAAGAGAAGAGAAGCGCCCAAGCTATTGGCTAAATCATTCTTTTTTCTAAAAAGATGACCCGCTAAAAAAAATGTAGCCATGATGACAGACCGAAAAACGGGATAAGAGAGCCCTGTCATTACCGCATAAATCCAAATAACGATCAGAGTGATCCCCATCACCCAACGTTTTGAAAATGAAAAAAGGCCCAACACAAACATTACGGCCATTAAGATCACACCCAAATGCAATCCCGAAATGGATAAAATATGAACCGTATTGGTATAAAGAAAAGAGGCCTTCACAAAAAAATCTAAATCTTCTCGATCCCCCAAAACCATCGCCCGAAGCAAATTTTGGGAAAGGGGGGCTTCATCCAACCCTAAAGAAAGTTTCTCGCTACACCAAAATTTAATGCAATTCAAAAATCGTTCCCATAAAGAAGGCCCAAGACCCGAAAAGGGCTCAAGATTCCCATCCAAAACCATTGCAATTTCTTGGGTCCTGAGCCACATGGAAAAACTTTCAGTCCCGTTGGGAAATAAGAGCGGCAACCCTATTAATTTTCCAACTACATGAACACCCGCCCCATTTTCAAATTTAAGGAAATCCTTTCCTTTTTCCTTCACCAAAACTTTCCCTTGTGCTTTTAACCACTGGCCCTTTGCCGCTTGAATCTCACTAGCTTTCACAATCCATTGAACTTTTTCTGAAATTTTTATCTGACCCAAAACCTTCCCATGAAGGGAGATTTCCTGATTCAGTGAATCAAATTGGTCCACACGCTGAGAGGATGGTGTCACCGAAGAATCGTAAAGAAAAAAACCTAAGAGAAAGAATAGAAGATAGACCTGAAAGGTTTTTGAAGAACTCTTTTGAAGCAAAAAGAATAATGGAAAAGCCAGAAGCCCTATGACCCACAGAATCCAGGAAAATCCGAGTGGAACAAAAGAAGCACTAAAAATACCCGCGGCTAAAAAAATCGACAAAGCAAAAAGCGGACGCTTCATTTCTATTTTCCATAATCAACCAATTTTACGCTTACCCCCTGCATTCGAATCTTGACCAGATGAAGGATGGGAACTTCATCACTCAACCAAGCAAGAACAACCCGATCATTGTAAACTCCTTTATAACGCTTACATTCAAAATGTTTTTGATCCATGGTAACGGCTCCTTCTCCAATCAGGTTAAAGTTGATTTGAAAAAACTCGTCCATCTCTGTTTGATCAGGAAAAATTTCTTTAACTCGATCCCCCTCGTGAATCCGCAGAGAAACAACCTGTCCCTTCTTCACATCAATCACCTCTTCAGAATCTGAAACAACCTTCATTTTCTTACCCTTAAAACTCTTAAGGCCTAAAGTGATTTTTCCATCCCCTTTTGCAATGACAGAAGTCTTCGTCAAAAGACCATCACTCGATTTCATGAGAATCCATTGACCCACCTTTACATCCTGATAAAAATCGGAGATTTTTAAAGCCTCTACAGAACTCACCATGACAGAAGACAGAAGACAGAAGACAGAAAACAGAAAACAGAAGACAGAAAACAAACTCTTCTTATTCTGTCCTCTGACTTCTGTTTTCTGACTTCCGTCCTCCACCCTCTGTCCTCTGTCCTCTGTCTTCTTCATTGCACATAAACCTTGTCTTTAATCGCCTCAAATTTCTTTTTCCCAATTCCAGGAACCTTTAAAAGATCCTCCACCTGAAGAAAAGGATGCTCGGTTCGATAATCAATAATTCGGGAAGCCAGGGCAGGCCCAATTCCTGGGAGCTCGTTTAAAGCCGCCTCATCCGCAGTCCTAATATTTACCTTGAGTCCAGAAGATGGCGAAGAAGTTGAAACTTCTGAATGAGCCATCTTTTCTTGTGAAGAAACAATTTGAGGGACCACCAGTGTCTCGCCATCTTTGACAAACTCAGCCAAAGGAAGTGAAAACAAATCTGCATCCTCTTTGGGATGAGCCTGCTCAATCGCTTCCGTCACACGCGTTCCCAGCGCCACATGAAAAACACCAGGATTTTCAACCTGTCCTTTTATAAAAACTAAAATCTCTCTTCTCTCACTTTTAACCTCAACCTGTTTCGGTTTTTTATCAAAATGAAGAAGATCAATCCCCCCCACACGCTTTAAAATCAACAAACCCATCCCCAACCCAAAAATCGCCACCAAGGAAAATAAAAGAGTCTGCTCCTGACGAGTTAAATTCAGCATGGTTAGTCTACCATCAGTTACTCATTGAATTTTTTAGGCTGCTCAAAAAGGTCCCAGAGCGAAGAGCGCATGCAAGCGACCGAGGAGGCGTACTCTTTTCGGTACGCCGACAAGGAAGCGCAGCATGCAACGCAGAAAATGGCCTTTTTCAGCAGCCTATCTTACACAATCACATTAACCAGTTTTCTGGGCACATGCACAAATCGCTTCACAGGACCCGGCCCAATCAATTTTTTAAGCTTCTCATCCTCAAGAATTTTTGCTTCCAACTCGGCTTGTCCCAAGGAAACGTGAACCTGAAACCGACCCCTCACCTTGCCATTGATTTGAACAACCATTTCAACGGTCTCTTCCTTAAGAGCTTGATCATCCCAATGAGGCCAGGGTAATTTCCCAACAGTTCCCTTTTCGCCTAATATTTCCCACAACTCTTCACAAATGTGGGGACAAAAAGGTGTGAGCAAAATCACCACCGTCTTAACAGCCTCAAAAGAAAGACCTTTCGAGCTTTCTTGCGGATTTTGCTGGGCATCAAAAAGGTAAATTTCATTCACCAACTCCATAATAGAGCTGATGGCCGTATTAAAATGATACGAATCCTCGATATCCTCAGAAACTTTTTTAATCGTCTGATGTATTTTTCGATAAAGCTTCTTTTCAGATTCATTCATTTGATCGAGAGAAGGAGGAAGAGGCATTTTAACATTTTCTTCTATTAATTCACTCGCCTTACTCCATACCCTCTTCAAAAATCGGAAAGATCCTTCCACCCCCGCTTCATTCCAATCTAAATCCTTCTCAGGAGGAGCCGCAAACAGGCTAAAAAGCCGTGCCGTATCCGCTCCATATTGGGAAATTAATTCATCGGGATCAACAACATTCCCTTTAGACTTGGACATCTTGGCCCCATCTTTAATCACCATGCCTTGCGTCAACAATCTTTGAAAGGGTTCATCCGCATGTAAAAATCCTAAATCTCTTAAAACTTTCGAAAAGAATCTGGAATAAAGCAAATGTAAAACAGCATGCTCAATCCCTCCAATATATTGATCCACAGGGAGCCAGTAATCTACTTTCGAAATGTCCAGCGGATCCAAAGCATCAGGGCAGGTATATCGTGCAAAATACCAGGAGGATTCGACAAAGGTATCCATGGTATCCGTTTCCCGTCTTGCCGGTTGATGGCATTTAGGGCAAGGGGTATTCACAAAAGAAAAATGTTCAGCCAAAGGCGAGGCCCCTTTCCCTGTAAATTTGACATCCTTGGGCAAAAGAACCGGCAAATCCTTTTCAGGAAGGGG
Organism: Chlamydiota bacterium; assembly: GCA_016178055.1. Classification (NCBI taxonomy): domain Bacteria; kingdom Pseudomonadati; phylum Chlamydiota; species Chlamydiota bacterium. The sequence goes on from JACOUC010000034.1 coordinate 11,285, forward strand.
AACCGTACCGCAGCTCGAGCAATGCACCATCGGAATCGGAGAACCCCAATAACGCTGCCTGGAAATCCCCCAATCCCGCAATTTATAATGGATAGACCTTTTTCCTACTTTCTTTTCTTCGAGAAAATCGGCGATTTTCTCAAGTGCTTCGTCATTCATCATCCCATCAAAAGCTCCTGAATGAATCTGAACGCCCTCACTCACGTAAGCCTCTGTCATCATTTCAGAATTGAGCGCCTGCCCTTGGGGTTGAATCACCACCTTAATCGAAATCCGATATTTTTTTGCAAATTCGAAATCCCTTTGATCATGAGCGGGAACCGCCATCACAGCCCCTGTTCCATATTCCATCAAAACAAAATTGGCCACATAAATCGGAATTTTTTCTTGTGTCAAAGGATGAAGACAATATGCCCCCGTGAAAAAACCTTCCTTTTCGCTGGTTTCATCCATACGATCCCGTCGATCTTGTTTCCTCAACCGCTCAATTTGACTTCGCACCTCACCTTCTTGAGCCTTCCCTTTAATGAGCTCTAATACGAGGGGATGTTCAGGGGCCATACTCATAAAAGTGACCCCATAAACCGTATCGATCCGCGTTGTAAAAATCTTAAGCGATTCTTTTTTCCCCTCAATGGGAAACGCCACTTCAACCCCAATCGATTTTCCAATCCAATTTTTTTGCATCGTCAAAACACGTTCCGGCCAACCTCCTCGTAAAGATTCGAGTCCCTTTAATAATTCATCCGCATAAGCCGTAATCTTAAAAAACCATTGTTCCAATTCTTTCTGAACCACTTCATTTTCACAGCGCCAACACTGCCCGTCGACGACTTGTTCATTCGCCAAAACAGTTTCACAATCAGGACACCAATTCACAAAAGATTTTCTTTTATAGACAAGACCCTTTTCATACATTCTCACAAATAATTTTTGTTCTAATCCGTAATACTCCTCATTGCAAGTCGCAATCTCCCGTGACCAGTCATAAGAAAGCCCCATTTTCTTTAACTGGGTTTTCATAAAAGCAATATTGTCGTAAGTCCATTCGGAGGGATGCACATTGTGTTTAATCGCGGCATTCTCGGCCGGAAGGCCAAAGGAATCCCACCCCATCGGATGAAGGACATTAAATCCCTTCATCCTTTTATAGCGGGCAATCACATCGCCAATGGCATAATTACGCACATGCCCCATATGAATGCGACCGGAAGGGTAAGGGAACATGACGAGGCAATAAAATTTCGGACGCTGGGATTTTTCAGAAACATGGAAAGACTGATTCTCTTCCCAAAATTTCTGCCACTTGGATTCAATCGTTTTAAAGTCGTAATAAGTTTTAGACATAACGAGGAATAATATAACGGATTAGAGAATGTAATGAAATGGAAAAGCTAATATTTAAGTTGAATTTTTAGGTTTAAGACTGTCTATAATCTCTTCTCTTAAATGCATGAAGAACTTCTTCAATTCGCTTAATTCTAAAGGTTTCAACATGCGTGGGAGCACGGTGATATTTTCTACATCTTTAACAATTCTCGCCCAGTGAAAGGGTTCAAGCCCTCCGTCTTTTTGCATGCCCAATTTAAGAAGCTCTAAAATATTGTATGAGAGGTGAGATTTTAAAAAATACAGATCAACATAGTCTTTTGGTTCGAAGCGTCCGTAAAGCGCGGTGACTTTGTTAACCGCAATATTTTTGGGATTGTCCACCATAAATGATTGATGCAGTTGCGGTGTTCCCACTCTAAAATCAATATCTTTGACCAAATCCACTTGTAAATCATTATTGAGGAGAAAGCGTCTGTAAGTAGGAGAGCCTCTTTCTTTCACCGGATTTAGTCCAGAGTTTTTCCATGCATCTACTGCAATTCTTTCAATGTCGTCTATCTCAATTGAGTGTGTAAAAAGATCTAGATCATCTGAGAATCGGTGCATCAGATAAAATGCTGAGAGGGCTGTTCCTCCTGTCAGATAGAAATGTTTTTTCAGTTCTGAAACAGAGAAAAAAGCCTTAAGGGCCTTTTGTTGTAACTCCGTTAAAACATTCATGGAGGAGTCCCCCATCGTTCCAGTGCATAACGCCAGTGTTCTTTTATTTTTGAAGGAAGTCGTAGCAAGGGAAAATCGTAAGCAATTTGTTCGAGGGTTAAGTAAGACTCTACTTCGCTCCATTTCCCATGTTCAATGATCTTTCCAACAAGCCAGAGACGGTTCTTTTGGGGCCCTCGCAGGATTTCCACGATTTCTCCATGGGTTAAATCATATTCCCATAGAAATGAAGGCTTTTCGCTCTTGTTTAAGCGATATTCATGTTTTTTAAAAAATTCCCAAATAGACGCGCGTACCAGGGTAGAGAAGTTGCGAATATAAGGATGAGCCTTGAGAAAATGGTTCATTTCCTTTTCTTCTTGCTGGGTCAAACGAACGGTTTTGAGCTCTTGTTTCATACACAATATTGTAATACAAAATATTACTTTTTCAAAACAATAACCCGGGCTGCGATTACTCACAGTTTAGTTTCCATTCGCCCTTGAGGGGAAATGGCCCCTAAACTGTTGCCCTCCTGTCCTAAAGATCTAACATACAAAAATCATTCCTTTATCTCTTCATCAAAAGAGGAGCATTCTCACCAAATCTAAATACCTCAAAAATCGAAATAATCGATCCTTCCTTCCACGCATCCATTTCCAAACCTGCCTTTAGACACGCATGAGTTAAAAAGGTTTCCTTATCCCAGCCTTGCTCAAGCGCCACCTGAGGTAAAAAAAGTCCGGAATGATTCTCCTTTCGAATTAAAATGCCATGCTTCCCCAATTCAATCGAATCGGTAGAAGAAATTTGAACAAGATCTGTTAAAATTGAAATTTCAATCGCTGTTTTATCTAATTCTTCCTGTTGAAGAGGTGGAAATCTCGAGTCTCGAAAAGCTGCAGAAAGCGTCATTTCCTTGATCATTTCCAAAAGCGTCTTATCTTGAGAAAGAGACCCAACACATCCCCTTAATTCATTTCTTTTCTTTAAGGTCACGAAAAGAGATTTTTTTTCTAAAAATTTCGAACTCAAATGCTCCGGCGGTGCTGGTGATTTTTTCTCAAAATAGGCCTCAAGGGTTTTTCTTGACCATTCGCACAGGGCCTTTCTTTCTATTTCATCCAGAAAAGCCTCTTCCATCTCTTTAAACCATTCCTCCCCTTCCATCGCCCCTTTCATGATCGCCATCGAAACATATCCCACAACTCGACTCCAGTCCTCAGTCACATCTCCGGAATTAGCCGAGGCCAACGTTTTTGCCTTCGTTGCCCCCAATTCCCTTGATGCAATTAGGGTTGTTAAAACAGGCCCAAATCCACAAAGCTCGGAGCGTTCTTGATGGGCCGCATCCATATAAAGCCGTCCTGGGTCCATGCTTTCAATATCTTGAATTGCTATTTTGTCCATTTTTAGGGCTTCTTCGTATGAGTGATAATGAGAAAGATCCGTCGAAGCGATGAGCAGTATTTTTTTCTCTTTTCTTTTTTTAATCGCCTTCACAACCGCACGGGCCAAACGTTCGCACGTCTTCCACTGATAATCTGCCATTACAATCGGCACCATTTTCACTTGAGGACTGACCACCTGAAGGAAAGGAACATGAACCTCTAGAGAATGTTCTTTTAAATGGGCCTTTTCATTAAAAACAGCCCCGCTGTCACGCGATAAAATATCTTCAGCCAACTCTTCATCCACTTCTAAAACTCCCAAGGGTGTCTTAAATCCACCCTTGGCATAAACAGAGGTCCCTTGAAAACCTTCGACTTTGTGATTGGGCCCAATGATAATGACCGCATCCAACTTTAGAGATTGCAAAAGGTGATATCCACAAGCCGCAATTTGCCCCGAATAAGGAAAACCCGCGTGAGGAAGGATAAGACCCACTAATTCTCCATGAAGAGCAATACCTGCAGCCTTTTCTAAAAAAGATAAAATATCCGCTCTTAATTGAGCCAAAGAGTTTGGATAAAATAAACCCGCCACCGCAGGCTCTCGAATTGAACTCATGAAACATTGCTCCTTTTATATTTTCATCTCTATCAGAGTGAATTCTCATTAGCGATGTTCAGCCATGAAAATTCAAAAATCAAAAATCAAAATGACATATCAAAATTTAAAAATAAATTGCCGCTAAAATTTTTGGAGTGCTTTTACATTTTGATTTTTGATTTGTCATTTTGCATTTTGCATTTTGATTTTTGAATTTATTACAACAATGGTTAATTTTTAACCCCTCGCTTAATCCAAAGAGAATGATGCAACTACGAAACTTTAACCACGCACAATTATATACCAAAACTACTCTCCCCAACTTGATTTATTGATTTCAGCAATCTATTTTATTACCATCGCTCTTAAATATGAAAACCATTAAAGCGATTCTCTTCGACATTGGAAATGTCATTCTATTCTTTGACAACCATCGGGTCTCACGGCAACTTTCAGAAAAAACGGGCAAAACAGAATCCAAACTCTTCAAACTCGTCTTTGACCTTTATACAGAATTGGAATTGGACCTTGGGAAAACCCCTCCTGAGAAATTTTTGGGACTCATTCAAAAAGAAATGGATTTAAAATTAGACATCGCTGAACTCAAATTTATTTTCTCCAATATTTTTCAGGAAAACGAACGCGTTTCAAATTTAATCAAACTTCTCAAATGGAAGATATCGATTTTGGCGGTTTCAAATACCAACGAAAGTCATTTCGAATTTATCCGAGGAAATTTTCCTATTCTTCATTGGATTGACAGAATCATTCCATCCTGCGAAATGGGGGTCAAAAAACCCCATCCAGGCATTTACTTTGAAGCCCTGAAATACGCCCGAGCAAAACCTGAGGAATGTATTTTCATCGATGATCAGGAAAAGAACATCATCCCCGCCCATCTTCTTGGTTTTAAAACTCACCTTTATAAAAGCTACGAAGGACTTGTGGAATTCTTAAGCAAGCTGAAAATAATATAAAAACTAAATTGCGATCACCCAAGAGAAACTCGAGAGTGATCGCAATCAGAGTGAATCAGAGAACTAACACCCTTCATTTACCAGCAAGGATATCCGTCATCATAGTAATAATAATGAGTATAAGGATCATAAGAACTATGGACATAATAAACTGGACGGCCATAGTAATAGGAGCGATAGGCTGGATAATAGCCATAGTTACATGATCTTGAATAATAATATCGCCCATAATAATGAGCATCTGCCGTCTTGAGACCCAAGCTCCCTAAAGTCAATAGGGCAACCAATACCACCATCAGTTTTTTCATAATTTTCTCCCTTTGTCTTTTAAATTGACCGCCAAAAACAACATGCGTACTCCATTTGACTTAGTATTTTAGCAAGATCTATGCCAAAAATTTTAATCGTATTTTCCATCTCAGAAAATTCGAAATGATCCGAAATGAAGCATATACGCTATTTTCTAAGCCTTTTTAATTAAAATCCTTGATTTTTAATTTTTTTTTTGACATTTTATTGAGTTTACGGGTCTATCATCAGGTTGTAATCATAAAAAGGAGGGCTTAATTCAATGAACAAATTTATGGTGAAATTTTTTGCGATTTTCTCATTTTTTATCCTAACATCATTCTTACACGCGGATGATACAGCGATTCTTCATACCTCATCTGGAAGCACCACATACAACGGACCTTATAACTGGGGATGTTGGTCTAGCGGTTACCCTATCTTACAATCCGACGGAAGCTACCAATATGTCTATGACAATACTTCCTCTTCTTGTACAGATGGTTATGGTGGAAGTGCTTTTGTGCTTAATACTCCCCTCACGGTTTCAGATTCCATCCATTCTATTAAGATCAAAGTCAAAAAAATGAGCTCTTACAGTGCCCCTTCAAAAATCAAAATCGAATTTAAAAACTCTGATGCCAGTGTTGTGACAGCCATTTATGTCGATCAATTCGGAGACGGATCCAGTTATTATACTTATGAAGCGACTTTTACCTTTTCAGGAGATTCCATCAGTGAAGTCGTGGTTGTTGCAGATCAAAAGGAGAAAGCCGGTTTTCAATTCTTGGATGCCTATTTATCGACCGACTGCCTTAGCTCAGCCACTTTGCCCGCTGTTTCTAGCGGTCCAGCCCTTTCTGACGACCAGTTACTTGATAAAATCGAATCTCAGAGCGCCCTTTATGCTTACGAACAAACGCTAGGAAGCGATGGTTTTGTCAAAGACTCAGTAAATAACAGCTCTTTTACCTCCATTGCCGCAACAGGATTTGGACTCGTTAATCTCGTAGTTCTTGCCGAGCACTACAATGCCAGTGACTCCAACTGGAATAAGGTCACTTTTGATAACGCAAAAGCCCGTGCTCAAACTATCTTGAATAAGATCTATGATATTCAAACCAAACAATCCAGTGATCCTGTGAAGTATGGAAAATTTGGACTCTTGTATCATTTTTTAAATCCCGACGGAACGGCTTACTCAGGAAGCGAAGTCTCTACAGTGGATAACGCCATTCTTGAGCTTGGAGTGATTACGGCAGGGGCTTACTTCGGTGGAGATGTGAAAACCAAGGCGGACAGCATCCGAGCCAAAATGGATTATTCTACCTTTTTTCAATTATTCACAGAAGCTGACGGAGTAACACAAAATTATTATTGGAATATGGCTTATTATCCGAGCACCAGCACCTATTCTACTTACAAATGGGATCGATATACCCATGAACTCTTTATGATTACCCTGTGCGGTTTAATACAATCCCCAGGAAATCAAAGTTATATTAATAATTTCTATGATGTTTCCAGAACAAGTTATCGGACCTATAACTCGTCTTCTGGAGCAAGTTATTCTCTCTACAATTCTTACTTTGGTTCCGGGTTTACTTACTTCTTTGCCAGTCCATGGGTCGATTTTGCTCGATTGGGCGTTGATCGCCCGGATTTAGCGGGTCTTTCTTATAGTCAAGTCAACTGGAATCAAAATTCAAAAACGGCAATTGAATCCAATCGTCAATATTGCATCGACTTACACAGTCAATGCGGCGGATATGAAAATTTATTTTCAGATATAAGTTGGGGTTTGTCTTCAGCTGAAAGACCTGATGGAAGTTATGAAGGCCTTTTGGGAGCCCCTCCTCAAGAGGGATCCACTTACAATGATGCCTGCGCAACTTATACCGCTCAGTGCTCCATTCCTTTATTTAAAGATGAAGATGGTGGAGTGTTAAGCAATAACAAGGGCTTTCAGGTTCTTCGATATTTTTATGACAATCTATACACTTATCTTTTTGGCACTTATGGAACCTATTCGACCTTTGACATCAACATGCAATTTAGCACCAATTCATTGGGGATTGAAAACCTCGTCTCTTCAGCTTTAATGGATACCTATCAATCGAGCCTGCTTCAAGATACTTTCATGAACGATGCCACAGTCATTCCAGCTATTAATTCCCTCTTCGGAAATCCTCCCGCCTTCGATAGTTCGATTCCAAGCACTTTACAAGTGACGATGGGAAGTACTGTTTCTCAAGCCATTACGGTTACAGATCAAGATGGGGTAGACACAATCAATCTGAGCATTGAAAGTTCTCCCTCGTGGGCGGCAGTCAATCCAACTTCAGCACAAGGCACACTCAATTCAACCTTGACTTTAACGCCTACTTATTCAAATACAGGCTACACAGATTCCCAATTGCCAGTCACAGTGACTCTGACCCTAAAAGCAGATGACACTTATCGCCCTACGGAAAAGCAGATTGCAGTTACCATTAATAAACCTACATCGACGAACGCGCTTAAGAATGGTGACTTTTCAACAGGTAACACTTCTTATTGGACCAATTATGGAGGAACCATCGCTTACAATGGAAGCAATCCTTATGTTGCTCTAAAGAGCTATTCCAATTATCTCTACCAAGATGTAACCATACCCACTGGGACCACAAGCGTAATGCTACAGGCTTCAGCCCGCTACATTGCTAGCGGTTCTGCAACGAGCGGGAAACCTTATATTTACGCCTATGTGATGGATAGTAATAATAAAATTCTCCAATATCTATCAACAGGAACGTCCGGAAGTTCAACCAGTTGGACAACCATTTCCTTAACTTCGTCGGTCAGCTCTTCCGGCAAAAAGTTGAGGGTGTTCTTAAAGAGCAGCAACATCAATGGATCCGTTGGGACTAACGAGGCTGATTTTGACGATGCGGTAGCGACATTCACCGTCCCCGCGTCCATCAAAAAGGCCGCGGCTAATGCTCTGGTAAAAAAAACTTTGCTGAAGAAGTCATCGGCTCAAACTCGTAAAACAACCCTGAAAAAGAAATAGCTTACCCGTTGGGTATGAAGCTTATGAGGGGTTAAAATATGAGGGACACACGTTGATTCCAGCACTAAAAAAGATGCATGGGTATATAGCAAGTAGTTTGTCTATCTATAGGTCATTGACCCTGAAAATGACCTATAGACAAGACGAGATATTCTATTGAATAAAAATTTAACCCTGAAACCGAAATTGGCGCGTGAACTCAAGAGCAAGAGCTTGAGGCAGATTGGCCTGAAGACAAGGTCCCCGAAGGGGGAAACTTAAGACATACTTTTTAAAGTCTGTCGCTTCATAAGGAAAAGAAACATCTACTAGCGCAGTCGGCCCTTTGTCTGCCATTAAGGCAGCGGGCCTCCTTTGCTGGCATTTCTGAATGCAAAGGTGCCCAAGATCTTGCGTCAAATTCCGCGGCCTATTGCAAATTCTGGGTTTAATGAGAAATCCAGGCTAAAATTCCCTGTGCGACTCCGTCTGCATATTCTTGGAAAATACTTTTGTAGGGTTTACCCTGAATCATTTTTTTCCCTTCATAATCCCCTTCAAGAATGCGGTCTCGAACCAAGGGGTTGTTTTGATAGTAGGGCTCTAAATAAATAACGGGACCCGGGAAGAGGCGGTTGGCGGCAAGATTTCTTGCGTAGAGATAAGGGTTATCATTGATACACTTGTATTGTGAACTGGGTGTATATTGAACGGCTGGAAGCGAGGTTTCTTTCGCGAGGCTTGTTGCAATGGCGCCTCCCAATTTTTCTTCCGTTTCTCGAGAATTTTCAAGAAGTTTTAAAAAAAGTTTATAGCGCATTTCTTCTGAAGCCAATTCTTGTGATTCGTAGCATCCATGAACAAAAACCACCAGGCGGTTATCTTCCACCCAGGGTTTTTCAGGGGAAGCGGGAGCCGCATTAAAATGGATGCAGAGTGTAAAATCAGGATGGATTCTCTGAGCGAGTTCAGCCCGGGCCTTAATTTCGGCTGTTCGGTAAAAGAGTTGTTCCATTCGTTTTTGGATCAGGATTTTTTGAGTCGAGGGATCTTTCGCAGAAGAGGGGTTGGAGAGAATTTCTTTTTCAACTATTTTTCGAAAATCTTTGGGTCGGGCCTTGGTCACTGGAGTAAAATCTTTTTTGGTGAGATAAACTTTAGCTCCCAGATTCACGAGTTTTTTCTTTAAAAGAAGGGCTGTTTTGAGATTCAGTTCTGCTTCCTTAATGGGAGGATGTTTTTCAACAGGGAGAACCCGCTCTTCCATCTTCGCATAATCTCCTCCAATGTGTCCCGGATCAAGTAAAATTCGAAGTTCATTGAGAGGAAGAGAAGATTTTATTTTTTTTAAATGCTGAGAAACCATTTTTTTTAATGGATGTTTTTTTGCAAGAAGTAATCTAAAGAGGGCAGGCCGAGTTTTTTGGGTATTACGAAAGATGTCAACATAGTAAGGAGTTATTTTTAAATAGGCATAAAGGCTTCCATCTGGAGAGTAGAGTGTTTTGAGGGCCCTTCGAAATTCACTTTCCGTGAGGGTATGATTGTAAACTTTGAGTCGTTCCCAGGGGATCTTAGGTTTGATCTCTTGAGCAGCCTGGAGGGAAAAAAAGGTTGATGCAAAAAGAATAAGAGAGAGAATTTTTTTAAAGTGCTTTACGGTATTGTAAGTCATACTCTATTTTCATCATTTCAGATTCCTTGACCCGAATCTTTTAAGACTATATCATAAGAAAATTCTACATTAGAAGGAAAGGGATTTATGTATTACCCCGTTTTTTTGAATTTGAAAGGGAAAACATCGGCCATTTTTGGTGGGGGACCTATTGCTTTAAGAAAGGCAGAATCCCTTATTGATTGTGGTTCAAAGGTTTGCGTCTATGCGCCGGAGGTCATTCCTGAGATTGAGAATTTGGCTAAGAAAGAGAAAATTATTTGGGAAAAAAAGGTTTATGAACCCGATGATTTAGTGGGAGTTCATTTAGTGATTGCTTCAACGAATGATCGATTGATCAACGCGGCTATTTTTAGAGAAGCTGAGGAGCGGGGGCTTTTTGTCAATGTGGTGGACGATCCTGAATTATGTAATTTTATTGCGCCCAGTATCTTACGGCGAGGTAAATTAGTGATTGCCGTTTCCACGGAAGGGGCAAGTCCTGCGATGGCGAAAAAGATACGTCAAGATCTTGAATTAGAATTTGGTCCAGAATATGCGCTTTTCTTGAAGGCCATGGAAAGCTCACGCAAGGATATTCAAGAACGTCTCCCCAAAGAAGAGCAACGTAGAGAATTTTTTACTCAATTGGTCCATTCTAATATTCTCGAACAGATTCGTTTAGGTTTAAACGCAAACGAAATTCAAAAGGTGATAAATCAGAAAATAGAGAAATTTTTATGCGCTTGAGAATTTGGGGGGGTGTTATTCTTGTCATTGTGCTTGTGGTAGGAATTTTGGCGCTTATCTTGCCTTCTTCTTTTCATAAAGGCATTCCTTCTTTCAATGCTTTTTGGTTTGGGACACATGTTTTTCTGTCGCTTTTGGGTTATGCCGCCTTTACTATTTCCTTCATCAGCGGATTTTTTTACCTCGTTCTAGAACGGGAGCTGAAACTGAAGACTTCAGCTCCTCTTCTGAGTCGGCTTCCTCCTCTTGAATATATTGAGCTTATAAGTTTTCGTTCTCTCTGGGCAGGAACTCTTCTTTTGGGATTGGGTTTAATCAATGGTATTTTCTGGGCCTGGTGGGGGAAGGTGTCTTTAAAATATAATGATCCCAAGGTCATGTTTTCGTTTTTAACATGGCTTATTTATGGCGTCATTCTTTATATTCGCTCCGCTACACGTTGGCGGGGAAGAAAGGTGGCTTATCTTTCTATGATTGGTTTTGCGTTGATTCTTATTAATTTTTTTATCATGAATTATGTATCAAAAGGACATGGCTTCTTTTAAAGAAGCTAGAAGTTGAAGGCTATTAAAAACTGCTAGAGGCTGAAAGCTAAAGGCTAGAAGTAATAACGTATTTACATCTAGCTTCCAGCCTCTAGCGTCTAGCTGTTCTTCTAGCTTCCAGCTTCTAGCTCTTTTTTAGTCAAAGGTAAAAATGAATATCCAAGTCATTGGACTTAATCATAAAACGGCGGATGTGGCCTTGCGAGAAAAGTTGGCGTTTAGCCAGCCTCAGGCCATGGAATGTCTGAAACGTATTCGGGAGTTGGGCCTTGCCTCAGAGGCGTTGGTTCTCTCGACCTGTAACCGTGTGGAGTTTTATAAGGTCTGGGACAGGTCTGATTCTCTTGAAAGTCTAGCCAAATTTCTAGGGCAATTTCATAAAGTGAGCATTCCTGATTTTGAAAAATCCCTTTATTTTTACGAAGGGCGTGATGCTGTCCGTCATTTGTTTCGTGTGGCTTCAGGGCTTGACTCTATGGTGGTTGGAGAAACAGAAGTTTTGGGCCAAGTGAAAAAGGCTTATCAGTTGGCGAGCGAGATTCAATCAACAGGTCTTATTTTAAACACCCTTTTCCAAAAATCTTTTTATGTGGCCAAACTTTTACAGAGTACGACGAAGATTCACGAAGGGAGTCTTTCGGTAAGTTCTGTTGCTGTCCAACTTGCAGAAAAAATTTTCGGAAGTTTATTTTCAAAAACGGTTCTTCTGGTCGGAGCGGGTAAGGTCAGCGAACAAACGGTTCGTAAACTGGTCGAGAAAGGTGTGAAAGGAATTATTGCCTCCAATCGCTCTTTTGAAAAAGCGCAAAGCCTGGCTCAAAAGTTTTCAGGAAAGGCAATCCGGTTCGATGAAATTAAAACGCAAGGGATTGAGGCTGATATCTTGATCAGTTCAACCGCAGCTCCTCATTTTATTTTGCATCGAGAGGATGTTCTTGAACTGATGGATCGGCGCCGGCAGCATTCGCTTTTTATGATTGATATTGCTGTTCCCCGCGATATTGATCCGGAGGTCAACGCCTTGGATAATGTTTATCTCTATAATATTGATGATTTAAAGGGGATTGCAGAAAAAAATTTACAAGAGCGATTGAAGGAATGTGAAAAGGCGGATGCTTTGGTCGAGGAAGAAACAGGACGATTTATGAATCGATATCAGGTAATGATCACTCGATCGAATGGAATATCAGGAAAAAATTAAATGAAGACCTATTGGGTGATTGCAAGTCGGGGGAGCAAGCTCGCGTTGTGGCAGGCTCGATTTGTTCAAGAGCAAATTTCGGAAATTTTTCCAGATTTTGAAATTAAGATTAAAATAATCAAAACTTTAGGAGATACCCAAAGAAGTCAAAAATTGTGGGAAATGGGTGGAAAAGGTGTTTTTACCAAAGAATTAGAAGAGGCTCTTTTATCAAAAGAAGCCGATTTTGCTGTTCATAGTTTGAAAGATCTTCCGACCCAATTACCTTTGGGTTTATGTTTAGGAGCCGTTCCCGTTCGTGAGTCACCCCAAGATGTTTTGGTGTCCAAAGATCATGTCCGTTTTGAATATCTTCCACAAGGGGCTCGTGTTGGAACCTCGAGTTTTCGCCGACGTTCTCAACTTCTTTCTACGCGGCCTGATCTTGTAGTGGAAGAGATTCGAGGAAATGTTTCGACCCGTATTAAAAAAGTTTATGAAGGTCCTCTCGATGCGGTGGTGCTTGCAAAAGCTGGAATGATACGTTTAGGGCTGGAAGAATGGATCACCCAGGAATTCGCTTTTGAAGAAATGCTTCCGGCCGTAGGTCAAGGAGCCTTAGCGGTTGAAATTCGAAAGGATGACCGTGAGGCGCAAGAACTATTGAACCCTCTTCAGGATGAGGATCTTTTTTGTGCTACGGGGGCCGAACGGGCTTTTTTAGATTGCTTAGGGGGAGGATGTCGTCTTCCGATTGCAGCCTATGGAGAGGTAGCGGGTGATGAATTATCTCTTGAGGGACTTGTAGCCACGCCTGATGGGAAAAAAATAATTCGTAAAAAAATTTTTGGAAATAAAAGTGATTTTGAAAAATTAGGAAAACAATTGGCCCAATCGATGTTGGAAGAAGGGGCAAGTAAAATGATTCATAGGAGCCGTGATTCATCTTTTTTTTGATTTTTTAAAAACTTGAACGAGGGCTTCTAAATCAATTTTATCATGAGGACGACCGGCTTCTTTTTTAGCTTGAATCAGATCTTTTAGGCTGATCAAATGAATTTTTTCTTTTCCATAAAAGACCTGTTTTCTCCTTTTCCAAGCCTCTTCAAATGGAAGCTTACCAATTCCCATCAAAATATCGATTCTGTTTGGCTCCATCCCAATTTGATAGACCATTTTAACATTACAAAGATCATCCAGTGATAAATTTCCAACAGGAGCACCAAATTTTTCAAGTAGTTTATAGACTTTTTCGGCGTTATCTGAGTCAGGTTTAATCCAAATATCCAAATCCTTGGTGTAGCGAGGTTCCGTATAAACAATCACGGCATAAGCCCCTACAACCAAGTATTTAGCCTTTGCGGAGTTTAAGAGATGCAACAGTTCTTCGAAGTCTCTGTTGATGGGCATAACCTGGCTTCCAGTTGGCTAGATCGCATACCATATTCCAAGCGGCCTCAAATTTTCCCTGGGTACCGATCCTTTTCCAGAAGAGGAGATCAAAATCACGACGGGCCTCTTTTAATGGAACCAATCGGCTCATCATCATTCTTCTTTTCTTCATCTTCGGATTCATTGTAAGGATGGTATCATATTTCTGGCTGAACACGTTCAGCTTTTGGGGGTAGAAATGCCAAGATCATTTCCTTGCGTGTTCGGTATCCTTCTTTTCCCTTGGCTAGCAAACCCATTAGACGCAGTTCATTGATATCCCGTGATAATGTTTTTGTAGTTTTTCTTGCATAGGATGCGGCTACCCGGGGGCTTACCTCAGTCAATCTATCAAAAGGAATAGGACCCTCTGTCAAAGATAGATCTAATATGAGATGGCGACGACGGACGTCACCCAGAGACGTTTTATCACGAAAAGATTCGTGGACGTAATTGCGCCAGACCACATCCCATTGCTGATCGCGAATACGTTCAAGCTGTGATTTTAGACCATCTACAAAACCTTGAACTGCATATTCAATGAAAGGAAGAATATCTCCTCCAGATTGGCTTGCATAGTCCAGTTGACGGTAATACTCAGTTCTTGTTTGATTGTAATGATTGCTGAAAAGATGCGCGGCAGGTGCAGGCACCCCTGAACTAATCAAAATCTGAAATTCGACAAGTCGTGCGGTTCTTCCATTACCATCGTCGAATGGATGAATCCAGGCCAGATAAAGATGTGACAAGACAGCTTTCAAAATAGCGTACACAATTTCCATATTTTGAGGTGCTTTAAAATTTTCTCCATTGAGCCAATCGCATAATCTTTGAAGTAAAAGTTCACATTCTCCAGCCGGAGCCCCTTTGTAACGGGCTACGCCAACTTGATGTTTTCTCGATTCACCAGGAATAACTTCTGCTGCGAGGTTTAGTTTGTTTAAAACAATTTTGTTCAATGCCTTGATTGTTTCAGGCCTGAGCGCCAGCTGGCGACCTTGCCGAATTTCTTCCAAGATTTGATTACATCCTTCAAGAATGTTGTCGATCTCCTGAGCTAAATATTCGCGAGATGGAGGTAGCTTTAGTTTACCTTCAAGATGCTGAAGAACTTCTTCTTCTGATAAAGTGTTGCCTTCAATCGCTGTAGTGGCCAGGGCTCCTTTGGCTAGATAGAGTTGATAAAGTTTTTCTGCTGTATTTGGGCGAAGAGGAACGCCTGCAATATGTGCGCATTTTGACTGTGCTTCTCCAAGAAGCAACCACAATTTGGGAGAGGCCGTTCTCAAATCTATGTAAAACTTTAACCAAGGATGTGTCTCTTTATATGTCTCCATATTTGTCCTATATTACCTATTTATAATAGCTTTGTTATATAAAATAAGTCTATAATTTTGTCTCTAATTTTAGTCCATTTTGTATGGGTGGTCAATTTAATATCTGCATCCCTCTACTGTATAATCTTTGTGTATTTTACATTGCCAGCAGTTGAAAAACATGTTTTGCCAAATGAAAGAATGGTAATCTTAATCTCGATTTTGTACAAAAAAATTCTAGATTCAAGGGTGTATTTCTCATGACTCAAGAAAAAAAAGGTAAAGTCTATCTTGTCGGGGCGGGGCCAGGAGATCCAGGGCTTTTGACTGTGAAGGCACTTCATCTCATCCAAGAGGCAGACGTTCTTGTCTATGATGCTCTGGTCTCTGAGAATATTATTCGTAATGCTCCTTCCAGTGTCGAACTTATTTTTGTTGGGAAAAGAGGTGGGGAAGTTTCCGTTTCTCAAAAAGAGATTGAAGCGATTTTAATTGAAAAGACTCATCAAGGGAAAACGGTCGTTCGATTGAAAGGGGGAGATCCCTTTATTTTTGGCCGAGGAGCTGAAGAGGCTTTATTTCTAACCCATCAAGGAATTGATTGGGAGGTGGTTCCCGGCGTATCCTCTGCAGTTGCAGTTCCAGCCTATGCAGGGATTCCCTTAACGCATCGAGATTTTACTTCATCAGTAGGTTTTTTGACAGGTCATGAAAATTCAAGAGAGGAAGAGAGTCAGATCCCTTGGTCTAAAATTTCGACTGGTTTAGGTACACTGGTTTTTTTAATGGGGGTTTCTCAACTACAACATATTGTTCACGAGCTTATTCGGAATGGACGGCCCACCTCAACTCCCTGTGCCATGGTTATGTGGGGGACGCTTCCAAGGCAAAAAACAGTTGTAGGAAATTTGTCCGATGTCGTTGGAAAGGTAAAAGAGGCTGGGTTAGAGGCGCCTTCTATTTTTATTGTTGGAGAAGTGGTTAGACTTCGGGAAAAGCTTAACTGGTTTGAAAAGGGACCTCTTTTTGGGAAAAGGATTTTAGTCACCCGCTCAAGAGAACAAGCCAGTACATTGGTTAATACTCTAGAAAAATTGGGGGCAGACCCTATTGAGTTTCCCGTGCTTCAGGTGGTTCCCCCTGAAAATTGGGCTCCGATCGACCAGGCGATTTTTCATTTAGCAAAATTTAACTGGATTGTTTTTACCAGTGTCAATGCGGTCAATATTTTTTTAGAACGTTTGAAGCTTCATTTAAAAGATATTCGAGATTTAAAAGGAATCAAAATTGCGGCCATGGGTGATGTAACGCGTGAAGCGCTTGAAAAATACAGCATCAGCGTTGATTTAACCCCTCGCGAATTTGTTTCGGAGGCCTTGCTAGAAAGTTTTAAGGAGTTAGGAAATCTTAAAAGTCAAAATTTTCTTTTACCTCGAGCCGAGGGGGCGAGAATTCTTCTTTCTGAGGGATTAAAAAAAGAAGGGGCTTGGGTGACGGATATCATTCTTTATAAAACAGTCTATCCTCCGATCCATGAAGGATCTTCGTTCCTCCATGAAATTTTTAATTCTAAAATGGACTGGGTTACTTTTACCAGTTCCTCTACAGTCAAAAATTTTGTTGAGAGTTTGGGAAATCATTTTGAATCCTTAAAAAATCATTTTAAGGTGGCCAGCATAGGTCCCATTACTTCGGCTACAGCCCGAGGATTAGGTTTAAAGGTGGATATTGAAGCAAAGGTTCATACGATTGAAGGTTTGGTAGAGGCGTTGGTGGAGTATGAAAATCCAGAAATCAAATATCAAAAATCAAAATGACAAACCAAAATTTAAAATACTTCCCTTGCAAGGGTGCTAGAATATTTTTGAATTTTGATGTGTCATTTTGCATTTTGATTTTTGGATTCTAAATTAATTATGAAGCTAGGTAAATTTGAAATCTATGTTATTTCTGACGGTCTCTTTCAATTGGATGGCGGGACGATGTTTGGCATTGTTCCTAAGGTGATTTGGTCTAAATTTCTTCAAGTTGATCAAAATAACATGGCTTTATGGGGGACGCATTGCCTTTTGGTTGTTGTGAAAGGTAAAAAGATTTTAATTGAAACGGGAATTGGATCAAAGCTTGATTCCAAGAAAAAGAAAATTTATGGTCGATCAGATGATGGAGCTTTTTCACAAAATTTAAAGAAAGCAGGTTTTAGTTTTGAGGAGATTGATTTTGTCATTCCAACCCATTTACATATGGATCATGCAGGAGGCTTTACTTGTTTTGAAAATGGAAAATTAAAGACGCGGTTTTCAAAGGCCCGATACTTGATTCAGAAAAAAGAATGGGAGGCTGCGATTCATCCTACGCGTTTGAGTCGGGGATCGTATTGGGAGGAGAATTTTTTGCCTGTCTTGGATCATCATCAGGTAGAATGGCTTGATGGAGATATAGAGTTGTTGCAAGGTCTCGATATTATGCTGACGGGTGCCCATAGCCAAGGCCATCAGGCGATTAAAATTTTTTCAGAAGGGAAAACACTTTTTTGTGGTGGGGATCTTATCCCGAGCCGTTGGCATGTTCGCCAAACTTTTGTTTGTGCTTATGACCTTTGCCCGATGGAGGTGAGTGAATTAAAAACCAAGTGGTTAGAGAGGGCCTATCAGGAAGATTGGATTCTTCACTGGTACCATGATCCTGAAATGCCCTTTGGAAAAGTCAATAAAGAAGGGGAGAATTTTGTAGGAGACCTCCGAAAGTGAGGAATTGTATGCCCTATCCCATTCATCGATTGAGACGATTGCGTCAAAATAAAATTTTACGAAGGAATGCTCAAGGAACTGAAGCCTATGGCTCTGGTTTCCTTGCCAGAAAAGATTCATTGGATTGAAATGATTCGGAAAACGATTTTCTAACTCCGAAAGAAAAAATGACAAATGTACTTAAAGCTACAGAAAAATCCGGGAGTGACGGGGCTCGAACCCGCGACCTCTGCCGTGACAGGGCAGCGCTCTAGCCAATTGAGCTACACCCCCAACATTAAATCAACATTCAAAAACCAAAATGCAAAATGACAATGTAAAATTTAAAACTTCCTTTTCGCAATAGCATTAGATCATTTTTGGATTTTGATATGTCATTTTGATGTTTGATCTTTGATTTTTGAATTTACTACATATTTTCTACAATCGCCTGACCAAATTCAGAGCATTTGAGAAGCTTAGCCCCTTCCATCTGGCGTTCTAAATCGTAGGTAACCCGCTTTTGAAGAAAGGTCTTGCGAAGTCCTTTCACCACTAAATCAGCTGCCTCTTGCCATCCCAAATATTCCAACATCATAACCCCAGAAAGAATCAAAGAGCTAGGATTAATCTTATCCTGGCCTGCGTATTTGGGAGCTGTACCATGAGTCGCCTCAAAAACAGCAACTTCTTCTCCAATATTGGCACCCGGTCCAAGGCCCAATCCACCCACTTGGGCCAATAAGGCATCGGACATATAATCTCCATTCAAATTCGGAAGAGCAAGTACACTATAGTCAGAAGGCCTCAACAAAACCTGTTGAAACATCGCATCAGCAATCACATCATTGATTAAGATTTTATCCTTAGGTCTTTTACCGCCAAAATTTTTTTCAATATCCTCATAGGTTACTAATTCTCCTGAAAATTCCTGCCGAGCCAATTCATAACCCCATTCTCGAAAGGCCCCTTCCGTAAACTTCATAATGTTGCCCTTATGAACCATCGTCACCGAAGATTTGTGGTGACGAATCGCATATTGAACGGCCATGCGAATTAAACGCTTGGAGCCCATGACGCTCATGGGTTTAACGCCAATACCAGAATCAGGACGAATTTTACAACCCATCTCTTCATTCAGAAAACGGATCACTCTCTCTACTTCTTTGGACCCTTGCTTCCATTCAATCCCGGCATAAACATCTTCCGTATTTTCTCGAAAAATCACCATGTCAACGAGTTCAGGTCTTTTAATCGGGGAAGGGACCCCTTCAAAATATCGAACGGGCCTCACACACGCAAAAAGATCTAATTCTTGACGAAGCGTAACATTCAGACTACGAATTCCCCCTCCGACCGGAGTTGAAAGAGGCCCTTTAATCCCTACCCGAAATTCGCGAAGCGTCTGAAGCGTTTCTTCAGGAAGCCAATGATTCATTTTGCTCTTTGCCTTTTCACCGGCAAAAACTTCTAACCATTGAATCTCCCTTTTCCCGTCATAGGCCTTCTTCACGGCAGCATCCCACACAGGTTGAGTTGCAGCCCAAATATCGGGTCCAACGCCATCGCCCTCAATGTAAGGAATAATCGGCTTAACGGGTACTTTTAATTTTCCTCCCTCTTTCACAATGGGAGAACCTTTTTCTAACACGTCATTTCGCATCATCGAAACCCTCCGCCAAAAAATCCAAAATTCGAAAATCAAAATGCAAAATGACAAATCAAAATCCAAAAATTTCTAGTGCTATTGCAAAGGTAAAATTTTAAATTTTACAATGTCATTTTAGTTTTTGATTTTTGCATTTTGGATTTAAAAAAATTTCCTAAAGAAACTTTCAATCCTGTCCACACCCTTTTTAATATTTTCCATCGAAGTCGCATAGGAAAGACGGATATAATCATCCGCCCCAAAAGGTGCTCCTGGAACAACCGCCACATGGGCTTCTTCGAGCAAACGCTGAGAAAGTTTCGCTGAACCAATCCCATAGCGAGCCACATTCGGAAAAACATAAAACGCACCTTCAGGCTTTCGAACATGTACTTTGGGTATTTGGTTCAGCCGATCCACAATAGTGTCTCTTCTTTCTTGGAAGGCCTTAGCCATTTTCTTCACACATTCATCCGTCCCTTTTAAAGCAGCAACCGCCGCCTTCTGAGAAATGGACGTTGGATTGGATGTGCTATGACTCTGCAAACGATTCATCGCACTTACAATTTGACTGGGCCCGGCCAAATAACCGATACGCCAACCGGTCATGGAATAGGATTTTGAAACCCCATTCACCACCAAGGTTTGGTCCTTATTAAAATTAGCCAAACTCGTATGCTTCATTTCATCGTAAAGCAGCTCTGAATAAATTTCATCGGAAATAACATAAACTCCACCTGAAAATACAATCTTCGCAATCTCCTTTAATTCATCCTGGGTATAGGCAGATCCGGTTGGATTAGATGGGCTGTTCATGATAATGACTTTTGTCTTCCGACTCACAACCTTTTTAAGATTAACTGGATTAATCTTAAAACCCTCTTCCTCCCGAGTTCTTAAAAAAACGGGCGTCGCATTGGCCAACCGTACCAGTTCAGGATAGGTCACCCAATAGGGAACAGGAATAATCACCTCATCATCCTTATCGCACAAAGACAAAATCGCATTAAATAAGGAATGTTTCGCCCCGCAAGAAACAATAACGTTTTCGGGAGCATAGTCTAAATTCTGATCTTTCTTAAATTTTTCGCAAATGGCCTTCTTAAGCTCGAGCGTTCCCCCTGAAGGCGTATATTTTGTAAAACCTTCATCAATGGCCTTCTTCGCAAACTCCTTAATATGATCAGGAGTATCAAAATCCGGCTCTCCAGCCGCAAAACTCACCACATCCACACCTTGAGCTTTTAATTCCCCTGACCGAGCATTGATCGCCAAAGTTTCAGACTCACTGATCGCCATCACGCGTTTAGCCAAAACGGTATGTGTTTTAAGAAGGGTATTCATGACCTTACTCCCTCTAACATTTTTCCACCTAGAAAACGCTCGACCATCGGTCGAATATCGTTTTCCGCAATTTTCACAATTTTAATCTCACGCTCAGCATTTTCGACCGAATCAGAGGCATGGGCTGCATTCACCAAAATATTCTGTCCAAATTCTCTGCGAACCGTCGCAGGTGCAGCCTTATTCGGATCGGTTAATCCTAAAACCCCCCTGATCTTTTGAACAGCATCTTTTCCTTGATAGACCAAAGCCAAACATTTTTGTAAACCCGGTTCTTTTGTCTTTTCAGAATCCGTTATTTCTGATGGATCGGAACCCGTCATAAATTTCACAATTTTATCGAATTCATGAGAACCATGAAGCGGAGCAAGCTGGTTCGTCAAATGTTCCAAAATTTCATTTGGAATTTTAAAATCAAATTTCTCTTGAAGCCCTGCTTGAACACGTTCTGCCACGCCCCCTTTTAATTTCTCTTGAAGAATCTTTTTAACCGGCCCATAAAATTCCATGGCTTGAGCCACACTCATTTGAATGAGACGGGCCGAAATAATATAAAGTCCCGTCTTGGAGAACATATCAATAATATTGCCGACACGACTGGTCGGCCTTTGAAAATTTTCAGGCTTAATCAAAACCAACACCTTTTCCGGTTTCGTCCCCTTAGGATATTGGATGACATCCTCTAAAAGGCCCCCATCGGTATCAGAATATTTTGCCCAAAGCGAAAGTTGTTCGCTCGCCCCTTTTGGGTTCGGAATCACGAGAACGGCCGGTTCAAAATAACGAACCTTTCCCTCCTGATCGATCAAACAATCTCCATAGGTATCTCGAATCGTCTCTCCACTGATCGAAAGAGAAGTAATATGCCCCACCACTTCATCGCGAATCTTTTGAACCGCATTCTCTCCGTAAAAAAGAAGCATAATCACCCTGCGCCGTTGACCCGTCTCGGGATCTGGAGAAAAATTATCAAGCACATATTGAGAAATCAAATCCCGAAGAACTTCCTTATGACGACCTACCCGAATATCCACTTCATCCTGAACATCTTGATTTCGAAGAAGCGCTGCATATTCTTCAACCAATTTCTGACTGGGTGCAAACATCCGTACCGCCACCAATTCCTGTTCTGCCCGAGCTAAAAGACGGGCAACGATCCCACCCGTACGAGATTTCAAAATGGTATACGGGGTCACCAAAACATATGCTAATTCTTTTGCCATGAGAATAAAACTCCTTCTTAAATGGAATTGTGGAGGATTATATCAGTAATGAAAATCAAAAATCAAATATCAAAAATCAAAATTGTGGAGTTTAATGAGATAGGACAAAAACTGAACAGACAAGCCTAAGGAAAAGGAGCGTACAGCCGCCAACAAAAAAGATGTGTTAATAAAACCTTACCAGCGGTTTAGTGCTGACCGCTGTACGCATTGATTGAATGTCTTCGTTTTACCTTTTACTTCTTCCCAAGAATCTTAAACATCCCTGTATTACACGTTGGGCATTTTCCCTGCATCGCCCTTCGACCGTTTTTCATTTCTACTTCTTTTGCTGATACCATTTCTTTTTTTGCCTTACACTTCACACAATAGCCTTCCATGCGAACCCTCCCTTTTAATGGTCTTCCCCTACATTTATTAAAATCCCTCTTCCTAAACTCGATCTTCTTTTTCTCAATGCTAGCTCTTTCTTCCCAATCTTGTCAAATAATAAAGCCGAGCAAAAAATAAGTTGATCTATATATCCTGATTATCTAGATTATCCGTATAGATACTCCCGATTATCCATAAACGGATTTCACAAGAATTCTTCACATTAATTCCCAAATGAGATTCCGAGAGATCGACCCACCTTAATAAGGGGATGATCCAGTGGGACTTTTTTCAAATCTCCAATCGCTTGTTCGATGGGAATAGACTCAATTTCATTTCCCTGAAGAGCAACCATTTTTCCAAAATCCCCCTTCACAATTAATTGGAGTGCCTCGTAGCCAAATCGGGTTGCCAAGATTCGGTCAAAGGCGGTTGGGGATCCCCCCCTTTGCAAATGGCCCAAAACTGTAAAACGAGATTCAAATCCTGTTTTCTTTTCTATTTTCTCTGAAAGAAGAGCTGAAATCCCTCCCAGACGAATAGGATCAGGACTTCCCTTCACTTTCTGCTTAACAATCTGATGACCCCGAAAGGGATAAGCCCCTTCGGCAACGACCACGATGCTAAAATTTTTGCCCATTTTATGCCGCTCCTTGATCTTGCTAAAAACTTTTTTAAAATCAAATGGAATTTCAGGAATCAAAATAATATCCCCTCCTCCCGCCATCCCTCCATAAAGAGCAATCCAACCCGCATAACGACCCATTACTTCTACAATCATCACGCGATGATGACTTTCTGCTGTGGTATGGATTCGATCCATCGCTTCTGTGACAATCGCTACAGCAGAATCAAAACCAAAAGTAAAATCCGTTCCCTTCAAATCATTGTCAATGGTTTTAGGAACGCCCACCATGTTAAAACCCATTTTCATGAGATGGGATGCAATACTTAAAGTTCCATCCCCTCCAATAGCGATGATGGCCTCCAATCCCAATTTTCTGTAATGACGGAGGGCTTGATTGGAAAGATCGCGATAAGTCAATTTCTGTTTTTTGAGAATAGGATATTTAAACGGGTTGGCTCGATTGGAAGTTCCAAGAATGGTCCCTCCTAGAGTCAAAATTCCAGAAACATCCCAGCTTGAAAGAGGACGAAACCGATTTTCAACGAGGCCTGCATAGCCATCTTCAAAGCCATAGACCTCCATTCCAAAATCCTGAATGGCGGTCTTTGTGATCACTCGAAGAACGGCATTCAAGCCAGGACAATCGCCTCCTCCTGTTAAAACACCGATTCTTTTTTTCAATAAAAGTTTCCCTTAACTGTAAAAAAGGGTCAGTTGAGTCTGGTTCAACTGCCGACTGTCGAC
Source organism: Chlamydiota bacterium (assembly GCA_016178055.1). Classification (NCBI taxonomy): domain Bacteria; kingdom Pseudomonadati; phylum Chlamydiota; species Chlamydiota bacterium. Next base: position 35,168 of record JACOUC010000034.1, read on the forward strand.
CGTTGACTGTAGACCCATTTTCATCCCTTCTTCTTATAGAATCCTCCCTTACCTCCCTCTTTCTTGTCGCCCATCCGCTTCTTTTCTCTCATAGACTTGAGCTTGTGCTCTCGAATCTTTTCTCGTAATTCCTCTTCTTCAAGATCTTCATCCCAAAGATCGTCGTCCATTTCAAAAAAACTCTTGGGCTCATCCTCTTCTTTACCCTTTCCTTCCCCTTCGGGTTCGACCCTTTCCTTTTCTACCAATTCCAATGCTCCCTCCTTTCTTCGTTCTTAAGTTTAATGATGAAGATCAGTCCACAGTCTACGGTCTACAGTCCATAGAAAAAAATGTTTCCTTTAAAACTGTCGACCGTTGACCGTCGACTGTGGACCTTAGACTATTTTCATACTTACACTGCTTTCGCTTCCCTTTTTTTATGTTCCAAATGAAATTTTTTCATCAAATTTTTAAATCCGGAATCATCTCTTAAAGGGTCTAAGAAAGAATCCCTGGCCATTAATTCAACATTTCGAAAACCTCTCTCGAAGGCCTTACCAAACCAGCTAAGGGCCTGGTCCCTTTCCTTTTTCATTGAATAGACACAACCCATCATATAGTAAATGTATGAAAATTCAGGGTGATGATCAAGCGCCTCCTCAAGCTGGTGTAGGGCCTCGTCATATTTTCCAAGAATACAATAAGCCTCGCCCAAACCAATCTGGGCCTCCATGTAATTGGGTTTCACCGCCAAAGCCTTTTGATATTCCTCAGCAGCTTTTTCATGCTCTCCCAAATTACTATAGCAATGTCCCAAAGCCTTATGCGCCTCGGGTAGACTCGGATCCATCTCCAACGCCTTTTTTATTTGTGTGGAGGCCTGGTCCAGCCAAAATCGATCTCGAGGTTCGACCCTATGATAATGATTTGCATAGGCATCTCCTAACCCTGCATAAGCGATCGCAAAATTAGGATCCAGTTCAATCGCCTTCTGAAACATTTCAATGGCCATCCAATTTCCCTCAACGGTCATTTGAAGATGATAAAATTTTCCCCTAAGATACACTTCATAAGCCTCGGTCGAGACCGTGGGCCTCTGAGTCAAGGTCTCTTTCGCCGACTGATTCAAATTCAAATGAGCCGCTTGAGCGATTTTTGTGGCTAATTCATTCTGAAGCCCAAAAATGTCCTCCACGGCAATTTTTCTCTCGTAGCGCTCCGCCCAAATATGAAGACCGGTGGCCACATCAATCAACTGAGCCGTCACCAAAAGAGTCTCACCCACTTTGCGAACACTCCCCTCCATCACGGCATCAACATTCAAAGCCTTCCCAACCTCTTTAATCGTAATGGGTCGCCCCTTAAAACGCTGAACATCGGTAGCCGACATCACATTTAAACCATCGATTTTAGCTAATCGGGTAATAATGTCTTCAGTCAAACCATCGCTTAAATATTCATCATCCGGACTTCCACTCATATTATTAAAGAAAAGAACAGCAATGCGGTTCTTTTGCGGTTGTCCAAAATCGAAGGTAACACGAATAGGTTCTTCTTCACGATGACGTGTTTTGATCCAAAAATAGGAAAGCGTTAAAAGGATTAATCCGACGAGAACGGATACAATAAAACGAACCGTTTTTATTTTCACAAGAAGGAGATTTCACCTAAATCATGATCTAAAAGAGACCCGAATTATTAAAATAAGCGTTTGCTGAATCTTCCTCATTCATTAAAACACAAAAATGATACACAATTCAATTCAATAAGCGTAGGGATTCTCATAGGGATTTCTTGCCCCTGAAGTCGATCTTCGAGCAACCAGGGGCGAACCGTCAAGAGGACACTGGCCAGGACGGTCAGAAATATAATCGCCGTTAGGACACGAATAATAGACTTCTGAAGAATATCCACGATAGGAATCTCCTCCTTCTCGGCTTGCAAAACCTCCTTGGTAAGAATGATTTCCTCGATAGCGATTTTCAGAATAATACCCATAATCGCGGTCTGCGAAGGCCTTCATCGAAAGAAGAGAAAAAAGAACCACACCCGAGATCAACGTATATTTTTTTAATATCATATTACACCTCAACCTCGGTATTAAATTAGCAAGGACTATACCATATTGCAAATTAAAACAACAATATGTCATATTATACTTATAATAAATGAGTTAGAATAAATCTTTCTCAATTAAATTACTCACGTTAAATTTAGCAACTCATCGTTCTGTTCTATATTAACGGAATATTGCTCTAAATTGAATGATAAAATTTGAACCTTATCTTACGCCGTATTTTAAGCTCAAAATTAAAAATGAAAGAGTGTAACATTGAGATGAAGAGGTCATTATGGCAGAAACTCTTGAAAAAACACTTTCAAAATACACCATCGAAGGAGAGCTTTATAGCCTCCTCCCCGATGGAAAAATTCAATGTTATGCCTGTGGTCATTTATGCAAAATCGCCCCCGACCATCGAGGGGTGTGTCTCGTCCGATCCAATCGAGATGGAAAACTTTATGTCCCTTTTGGCTACGTGGGAGCCCTTCAGCATGATCCCATCGAGAAAAAACCTTTCTTTCACGCCCTTCCAGGCTCGTCTGCCTTAAGCTTTGGAATGCTGGGATGTGATTTTCACTGTTCGTATTGTCAAAATTGGTTCACCTCTCAGGCCTTAAGAGACCCTCAAGCAGAATCCTCACCTCATCCCATCAGTCCCCAAGAACTGGTCCGTCTGACACAAAAATATCAAGCCCCTGTCATTGCCAGCACTTACAATGAACCCTTGATTACCAGTGAATGGGCTGCCGCCATTTTCAAAGAAGCCAAACGAGCAGGCCTTAAAACAGCCTATATCTCAAATGGGAATGCGACAGAAAGGGTGCTTGATTATCTTCGTCCCTGGGTTGATCTTTATAAAGTGGATCTAAAAAGTTTTGACGAAAATCATTATCGCCAACTCGGAGGGCAGCTCCAAACAGTCCTTAAAACGATTTCTCTTCTGAAAGAAAAAGGATTTTGGGTAGAAGTTGTCACTCTGTGTATTCCTGGATTTAATGATTCCGATCAAGAGCTCAAAAAAATAGCCCAATTTCTTGTTTCTATTTCAAAAGAAATTCCCTGGCATGTCACCGCCTTTCATCAAGACTACAGAATGCAGGATCGAAACGGAACACCTGCCTCCACCCTTTTAAGGGCCGCCCACATTGGAAAAGAAGCCGGACTTGATTTTGTCTATGCTGGGAATCTTCCGGGTCAGGTTGGAGAATTTGAGAATACACATTGCCCTCATTGTCAGACAACGATTATTGAACGTTTGGGTTTTAATGTGATTAAAAATCGACTAGTCAATGGCCAATGCCCACAATGTCAAACTAAGATTCCAGGAGTGTGGGAGTAGGTCGTAATATCAAAAATCAAAATGCAAATATCAAAATGACAAACTAAAATTTAAATAGTTAAAACCTAAGACGTTGCAAAATTTTGGATTTCAATCTGTCATTTTGATTCTTGTCATCATGAACTTTCAGTCCACCCAAGTGGATGAAAATTGAGTTCCTCCCCTTTGGGGTACAAAGGAGGGGAATAGCCAGTAACAACGTCTCATTTTCATGACTGATTTTTGATATTTGATTTAATTTCAGTCTCGCGACAAGGGTCAACTCGTTTATGTTATGATAAACCATGATTCCTAAGAACCCGTCCAAGCTTGCCCTACTCATTCAACATGCCTCTTATGAGAAATGGCATTTGGCGGCTACGCTTGCGGCAACGACAACCGCCATGGGGGGAGAAGTTCATATTTTTCTTTCTCATGAAGCTTTAATCTCTTTTGTCCAAGAAGAAATGGATTTGGCGCCTCCCCAATTTGCAAATAAAAAAATCAATGAATGCTATCAGACTTTTTTGGAAGAAGAAAAAATTTCTAAGCCCACTAACCTTTTCAAACGAGCCAAAGAGTTAGGCCCTCTCAAATTCTATGGTTGCTCAGAATCCGTCAAACTTTTTAGACTCCAGGCAGAATATACAAAAAAATTGGACGGTGTCATCGGATACATGACCTTCCTTGATATTGCATCTGACGGAAGATTCATTGTTATTTAGTCGCCAGTCGCCTGTCACCAGTCACCAGGGGAAAAACCAATGCATTTCATTCACAAAATATGTTTCACGAAAAAAAAAGTTCTATCACTTCATTGAGATTTGATAAAACAAGATCGGCTTGTGACAGATAAGAGGCTGGTAGTGAGGTTGAAAGGGCAATACAAGTAAGTCCTGCGCTCTTCGCCGCTCGGATTCCGTAGGGAGCATTTTCAATCACTATCACTTCTTCAGAACTTAAACCCAACTTCTCCAAACCCATGAGATAGGGCTCTGGATGGCGTTCACCGTGATGAACGTCACTGGCGGTAACCACCCCTCGAAAATAATTTAACACCTCTTCTTTTAAGAAAACCCTGACTTCGGAAAGAAAAGAACCCGTTACGATTCCTAAGCGATAGCCCTGCTGATGAAATTTTTCAATGCATATCCGGGCCTCTGGAAAAAGATGGGCGGCTTCCATCTCTTTCAGCCGTTTTTCTTTATCGAGAATAAGATTTTGAATGGTATCGGGATGAGGGGTCATCCCCACCTTAACCCCTACGGAGCGCAAAGCCTCTCGCCACGCCTGATCGTGAAGATGCATGCTATCGACCAAAACCCCATCGAGATCGAATAGAATACCTTTAAATTTTCTAGGCTCAAAATTTTTCCCAGACATCCCCTAAACCCTTTCACTTTCACCCACTCGATTCTCAAAAATATTTTTAAACTTATCACTGATATTGGACCCCTTACAACTGATGATTAAAAATAATTGTGGTAATTATCCCAGGACCCGTATAGAATCTCGTCGCGTTGACAATCCTAAAATTTAACCGGAGGCAAAGGATTATGAATAAAGCAGAGTTGGTAGAAACAATTGTAAAAAACAAGAATTCGGGAATTCCTTCAAAGGCAGCAGCCGAGAAGGCCCTTGATTCTGTCTTGACAGCCATTCGAACCGGCCTTAAGAAGGATAAAACCGTTCAGTTGATTGGTTTTGGAAACTTTATGGTTAAAAACCGAAAAGCCCGAAAGGGAATCAATCCTAAGACTGGAGAACAAATTCAAATCAAAGCTAGCCGCTCCGTGGGTTTCAGACCAGGGAAAGCACTCAAGGCTTCGGTTTAATTTTTTGACAGAAAAAAAGCCTCTGACATTACGTCGGAGGCTTTTTTTTTGTCTTTTTTATTTTCAACTCCTTTATTCAGGGATCAATAAAATCTTCCCGAAATTTTTTCTTTCGAGCATCCGCTCTTGCGCCCTGCGGGCTTCAGCAAGAGGAAAAATCTGATCAATTACGGCTTTAAGTTTTTTCTCCCCCATTAAACGAACCAAGGTGAGCAATTCACTCCGACATCCCATCATCGATCCCAAAATGGAAAGTTGACGTGAGAATACATAACGCAAATCGAGTTTGACCTCGTTTCCTGTTGTTGCTCCACACGTGACCAATTTTCCATTTTTACGAAGAGCAGTCACACTTTTCTCCCAAGTTTCTCTTCCCACATGCTCAAACACCACATCCACCCCTTGTCCATGGGTGAGAACACGGGCCTTTTTAGAAAAATCTTCCTTGGAATAAAGAATGATTTCATCAGCCCCCAACTTTTTAGCCCGTTCGCATTTTTCCTCTGTTCCAGCGGCCGCAATCACACGGGCGCCTGCCAATTTGGCAATCTGGATGGCCGCAGAACCAATGCCACTTCCAGCCGCAAGAACTAAAACGACTTGACCTGCTTTGAGGCAACATCGCGTCATTAACATATGCCAAGCCGTTAAAAAGGTGAGCGGAAAAGCCGCGGCCTCTTCAAAAGAAAGTGAGTCAGAAATACCGATGACATTTTGAAAAGGGGCCTTCACAAATTGAGCATAGCCTCCATCAACTCCAGCCCCTAAAATCGTGTAAGATTGGCAAAGATTATCATTTCCAGACAAGCAATATTCACACTGAAAGCAACTTAAACCGGGAGCAACAATCACCCGTGTTCCTGTCTTTATACCCTTGACCTCATCTCCAAGGCCTGCAACCTCTCCTGAAACATCACATCCCGAAATATGAGGCAGCCTGATTTTATAAGCAGGGATTCCTTGCCTAACCCAAATGTCGAGATGATTTAAGGAGCAAGCCTTCACTCGAATGAGGACCTCCCCTCTTTCCAGTTTTGGATCCGGAACATCCTCGAAACTAATTTTTTCTGGACCTCCATGTTCATGAAAAATAGCGGCCTTCATAAAATATCCTCCTAATGAGTTGATCATTTTCAAGAAGCATTGTATGATAACTTGATTTTTTTAGCATGAGAGAAAATTAAGGAGATGATTATGGAAAACACCGTGCAGCATCAAAGTTTAGAATTGAATGACGATTTACTGAAAGAAATTTTTGCACTCTCTACAGCAAGTACAGACTATGAGGTCAATCTTGCGTACGATGCGAAAAACGAAGATTTTTGGCAAAAAGAAAATCTGAACGAAGTTTATAAATTGGGCCAACAAAAAAGGGAATATGCCTTGGACTCCCTTAGGGGTGTCTTAAGCTGGCTTAACCGCCACAATTATGAAATTCATCAGGAAGGACAAAAGGTGGATCTTTCAAACATTTTGAATACACTCGTGCAGAAGGAAGAAGAGGAATAAATCAATTCCTTAATTTTGGATCTTGATTTTTGAATTTTGGATTTTTAAAGACACCACCACTTCGCAATGTTGGGTTTGAGGAAATAAATCAATGGGTTGAATACGGTCAAGGTGATATCTTTTTTTGACGAGGAAACTCAAATCCCGAGCCAGAGTGGTTGGATTACAAGAAACATAGACCACCTGAGGAGTCCCTAAAGTGACAAGGGATTCTAGAACACTTGGGGTACAACCGGCACGGGTTGGATCAAGAATAATGCGATCGGGACTCTCCCCGAGATCTTTTTTTCCCTGTTTTAAAAATTTCTCTACACTTTTTTCAACAAATTTACAATTTGAAAGTCCATTCTCTTGGGCATTGATTTTAGCAAAGGAAATTGCACTTTCGTCGGACTCCACGCCTACACATTTTCTAACCTTAGAACCTAAAAAAACACCGAAAAGTCCCACACCACAGTAAGTATCCAGCAAAAATTCATCCCCTTTAAGTTCTAAAAAATCCCGAACGCACTGAATCAGAAAAGGAATGGTCTCCAAATTCACTTGAAAAAAAGAGAGTGGAGGAACCTTGAAAGTTTTTCCATCCACCTTTAAAGAAATAAACTCAAATCCCCTTAAATCTACTTTCCCACAATGGCTTAAAAAAAATTCCTCAACTCCATTTTCAGTCTCCCAAAATTTAATCCCTTGAGTCCATTCAGGGATATGGTCCTCTCCTTTAAGAATTTTTTGACGGAGCATTTGGTAAGCTTGATTAATTTGAGGAGAAGTGATTGGGCAATGATCCACGTCAATAACAGACTCGTTCGACCGATTCACAAAGCCGATTTTAATTTCATCTCTATCTCTCACAACATGGAAATCCACCCGACTACGATATCCATAAGCCTGAGAAGAACCAATAATAGGCTCTATTTCAAAATCTTTTAATCGTCCAATTCTTTCAAGGGCATCACGAACCTGATTCTCTTTTATTTTTAACTGGTGAGGATAATCAATATGCTGGTATTGACAGCCACCACATTCACCAAAGACAGAGCAGGAAGGTTTGATTCGATGCGAAGAAGGCTCTAAAATTTCTTTTACACGGGCCCGCAAAAATTTTTTTTTGACTTGAATCACCTCCGCTAAAACCTTCTCTCCATCAATCCCCCCCTCCACAAAAATAACTAAACCGTCCAAACGAGCAACGGCTTCTCCGCCAAAGGCGATGGAATCCAATTGAAGTTCAATGAGATCACCGAAACAATATTTTGATGATGGATTTTCCATAGGATTCACTGATGGAATTTTAAATCAAAAACCAAATATCAAAAATAAAAATGACAGATTAAAATCCAAAATGTATCTACGCTTAGTTTTGTGAAAAATTTCGATCTTTGATTTGTCATTTTGATATTTGCATTTTGATTTTTGATATAAGAAACTACTCTCCAACCTTTGTCCGCTTTAAGAAGGCTCCTCTCAACTGCCCACAAGCAGCTTCAATGTCTCGGCCCTTACTCCGACGATAAGTAACGGCAACGCCCAGCGCTCTCAGTTCAGCCACGAAACTTTCTCCATGGAGAGAGCGTTCTAACTGAGTCCCTTCAATCGGATTATATTCAATCACATTAATACTATGGGCAATATTTTGGACCATGCTTGCCAAGGCACGGGCATCACTCACACGATCATTTACATCTTTCAAAAGCACATATTCAAAGGTGACGCGGCGGCTCGTGCTTTCAGAATATTTTTTTAAAACGGCCATTAGCGTAGAGAGCGAATATTGATCATTGATCTGCATAATCTGGCTTCGAATCCGATCTTGTGTGGCATGAAGAGAAATACTGAGACGTACTTGACTTAACGCCTCTCCTGCCTCAATCCATTTTAAAATCCCTGGGACATAACCCACCGTTGAAACCGTTATTTTTCGAGCCCCGATCCCTAATCCCCAAGGGGCTTTTAAAATCTGAAGGGTCTTCACTAAATTGTCAAAATTAAGAAGCGGCTCTCCCATCCCCATAAAAACAATATGCCCAGGGCGTTCTCCTTTTTTTAAATCCGCAACAATGGCCAGAATCTGTCCGACCATTTCATGGGTTTCAAGATGTCGCTTAAATTTCACCTGGCCACTGGCACAAAAACTGCATTTCATGGGGCAGCCTACTTGCGTCGAAACACAGATAGTTTTAAAACGGGCTTGAGGCATCCATACAGCTTCCACCATTTCATCATCTGAAAGCCGAAACAAATATTTCACACTCTGATCCATTTTGGAATGGGCCCGTTCCACCACCGAAAGATCATGAATTTGTACTTCACTTTTTAGGATTTCCTTTAACTTCTTAGGCAAATTTGAAATTTCGCTCACATCCTTATTCCCTCTGCGATAAACCCCATCCAAAATCTGCTGAGCCCGGTAAGCTTCAAAACCCCAGGCAAGACATTGCGCCTGAAGCTCTTCCAAAAGAAGACCCGATAGAAAAATTTTTGTTTTTTTAGGATTAGTCATGATTCATTTTTAATGTACACCCTTTTGGAGAGACTATCAGAGATTGGTGGCCAGACAAAGTTTTTTTGCTTCTCTAAACCCTAAAACAGAAATAGGAAGCGACAGACTTTTATTAATGGGATCCTTTCGCTTCGCTCAGGACGACGTCTGGCTCAAGCCCTTGCTCTTGAGTTCACGCGCCAATTTCGGTTTTAGGGTTAACCCTCATGAGCATCATCGCCGCTCCAAAACTCACCTGCGTATATTCCCATTGACTCCGTTTGATTGTAGATGTAGCATCCTTTTCATGAACGAGAAAAAGTCTCCAAAATCTATTCCCACTCCAGAAGAAGTCCAGCGATACAACGCCTCCTCATTGAGGAGATGCGAAGCCAATTTAAGGTTTTTGGCGAAGGATTAACCGGCTTTAGAAAAGAAGCGAACGCAAGATTCGACAGACTCGAAGAAGTCGTGACAGATACGCGTGAACGTGTCTCAGCGGTAGAGAATAGGCTCACCAAAGTTGAAACCCGACTCACCAAAGTTGAAGAAAGTAACGCTCGTATTGAATCCGATATCCGCATCATTAAAAACTAAATCAAAGTTAAAGTCGACCTCGAAGAATTCACACTCCTTGAAAATCGATTGGTGATTGTCGAAAAACGACTCGCCGCTCTGGCCCATTGAAAAGTTGAGACCTCCCAAAGTTGCCAGGGAAAGCAAGGTTATAGTGGACCCCATTGTCTAGACATTTTTTTTAGTTGCTATCACTTGTTTTTTGGTTCTTTTTTCTTTCTTTTCTGTGAATCAACGTGGACAGATGGATACCCCTTTCCATCCTATCTTTTCCACGTAGACTCGCTCGGGGTGTTCGATACCCAAGCGACTGATGAAATCGCTCGTTGGTGTAAAACTGGAAATAACGTTTTAAGCCCTCCTCGGCCTCGGTCATCGTCTGATACCCTTTGAGATAGACGTCCTCGTATTTCACACTTCTCCAAAGCCTCTCCACAAAGATATTGTCGAAGGCCCGCCCCCGACCATCCATGCTGATTTTGATCTTCCGCTTCTGCAGATGTCTCGTAAAATCGGCGTTGGTAAACTGGCATCCCTGATCCGTAAAGACCGATGGTAATCGGGTGTACGCCAAATTGAGAGGTCAATTCAGATAAAGTCCGATCCCCCCTCAATGCCGCCAAGACAACCTTCGCCTTAAATTCGTTCGTGTGACTCTTCTTTATCCCCATTCTGGATCCCTCCTTATGCCCACCCTAGTTGAGGGCATCATTGTTGTCCAGTTTTTGGGGCCCAATACAGTCTCCTGTCTCCAGCTATTTTTTACTCTACCGTCACACTTTTGGCAAGATTACGAGGTCGATCGATGTCACAGCCTCTATAAAGAGCAAGATAATAGGCCAGGAGCTGAAGAGGAATGACGTTGACGAGGGGTGAGAGTTCTTCAAGCGTTTCAGGGACTTCAATTCTATCGTCCGCTAATTCTTCTAAAACACGATCTTTAGAATTAGCAATGATGATCAGTTTTCCACGCCGTGCTTGAATCTCTTTTACATTTGAAATCATCTTTTCATAAACACTTCCTCGGGTACAGATGCATACGACAGGAAAAGTTTTATCAATAAGGGCAATAGGACCATGCTTCATCTCTCCAGCCGCATACGCCTCAGCATGACTGTAAGAAATTTCCTTGTTTTTAAGAGCTCCTTCTAAGGCGGTCGGATAATTAAAGCCGCGTCCTAAATAAAATGAACTCTTGGCCCGATAATATTTTTTCGCACAAGCCTTAATCGACTCTTGATGATCTAAAACCCACTGAATTTTATCAGGAATTTTTACGAGCTCTGATAAAAGAGTCTCTGCAACATCATCCGGCATCTGATGTTTGGCCCGGCCCAGATAGACACTCAAAAGATAAAAAGCCGCAAGCTGAGTCAAATAGGCCTTGGTGGAGGCTACTCCAATTTCAGGACCTGCTTGAGTATAAATCACGGAATGGCTTTCTCGCGTAAGGGTACTTCCGACGACATTGACGATTGAAAGAACACGACAACCGAGTTCTTTGGCCTTACGAATACTGGCCAGGGTATCTGCCGTTTCTCCAGATTGACTGACCGCAATCACGAGTGTTCCCCGACTCACTTTAATCGGCCGATATCGAAACTCGCTTCCTAAATCAACCTCGACAGGAATATTGGTGTAGTGCTCTAAAATATATTTCCCGCAAAGACCTGCATAATAGGCCGTTCCACAGGCAATAATAATCACTCGGCGAATAACCTTGATTTGGAGTGAAGTCAGAATCTCAGACTCAAACCGGACCGACCCCTTTTTTAAATCAATTCTCCCCATCCAAACATTTTTTAAAATCCCTGGCTGTTCATGAATTTCTTTCAGCATGAACTTCTCAAATCCACCCTTCTCAGCCTGGTCCAAATTCCATGAGACATGATCAATTTTAGAACGAACAGTACGGCCTAAAAGATTTTTGACTTTGCATTCATTTCTCTTTAAGACAGCCATTTGCTCATCCTGAAGATAAATGACTTTCCGTGTCTCTGTTAATAAAGGCGAAACATCACTGGCAATAAAATTTTCGTCTTTCCCTAATCCAATCACCAAAGGACTCCCTTTACGTGCTGCAATCAAAAGATCCGGGTAGGCTTGATGCATGACTCCCAAAGCGTATGTTCCTTTAAGCTTTTGGAGGGTCTTCCGGACGGCCTCCTCTAAGGTCACTTTATCTTTCGCCAAAGTTTCTTCAATTTCATGAGCAATCATCTCCGTATCCGTATCCGAAGAAAAACGATGTCCCTTTTTTTGCAAAGCCTCTTTCAATTCTTGAAAATTCTCAATGATCCCATTATGAATAACGGCAATTGAACCTATGCAATCGCCGTGGGGATGCGCATTATGATCTAAAGGACGGCCATGCGTTGCCCAACGGGTATGTCCCAGGCCAATGCTTGAATCAAGATGAAGGGGCTCTATTAGCTTCACTAAATTCGCAAGAGGGCCCACTTTTTTTAGAATCCGTAAATTCCCCCTCCCATTCATCACACTGAGTCCAGAGGAGTCATATCCACGATATTCCAATCGTGCAAGCCCATCCAAAAGAATGGGCACCGCATTTTTATGACCGATATATCCAATGATTCCACACATAAAAACTCATAATTAATTTTTTTCAAATGCTTGACATTACATGCTACTTTGCTACAATGGCCTTGTAATCACGATGAGAGCAGGTTCATGAGGTTTCGTCCTTATGCAATTGGCTCTCTTTTTTTGTGTTCTAATTTATTTCTCAGATTATTCATAAAATCTAATTTATTAGGAGCAAAAGAGTTAAGCAACTTTGAATATTTATTAACGTTTGGAACTAGTAGTTTTAGCAATTTACTTTGTTTGTTAAAGTAATCAACCAAACAATAAAAGTCTCCATCCCCCGTAATAACCAAGGCTTTTTCATAATGACTATATTCGATCATTGCATGTAAAACGAGCTCAGCATCAACATTACCTTTAATGTGACCTTCTCCATATCTTAAAGTTGGTTTGAATATAAGAATATATCCGCTGTCTTGAAGATTTTTATATAACGACTGATTTTCAGGAAGATACCCTATAAATAAAAAAGATTTGGTTATGCTGTATTTGTCCCTTAAATATACACGCAGTCTTTGAAAATCTAATATTCATCCTTGTTCTCGAATAGCTAAGTTGAGATTTTGACTATCTATAAAAACAAAGTTATTGTGTTTCTCGATTACGAACTAATCTCTCTTTTCTAGTTACTATATACTATCCTTCCCGCGACCATTGTCATTTTTACATTAAAGGCTTCGTCCACCAAAACAATATCTGCAAATTTTCCAGGCTCAAGGCTTCCGTATTCCTGATTAATCCCGAGCACCTTTGCAGGGTTTAAACTTGCAGCGTTAATAGCACTTGCTTCACCCACATTGGCAAATTGTATCAAATTTAAAATCGCCCGGCGAAGAGAAAGAGCGCTTCCCGCTAAAGTCCCGGTTTCTAAACGCGGAGGAGGTTGATTTATGTCATTGGATAGTGGCGTAAAACAATCGGTTGCTAAAACTAATTTTTCTAATCCTTTAATCTGAAGAAGCCACTTCACCATGAGCGGATGAACATGAATCCCGTCCGCAATCACCTCTGCAAAAACTCTGCTATTTGAAAGGATAGCACCTACAGCCCCCAGCTCCCTGTGATGAAGTCGAGGCATTTGATTAAATACATGCGTTCCATATTGAATCCCCAACTCAATGCCACAAGAAGCCTCTTCATAAGTCGCGTTCGTATGTCCCATCGATGGAAGAATATGGTGATCTTTTAGATAAGCAATCACCTCTCCTATTCCCTTTAATTCAGGAGCAAGCGTCATCAATGAAAGATTATTTTTAAAAGCATGTATCACCTCTTTTAAGAGAGCAAGCGAGGGCTTACGAATATAAGCAATGGGTTGCGCCCCGGCTTGTTTACAATTGAGAAAAGGCCCTTCTAAATGGCATCCGAGAATCTCAGCTCCTTTTAAACGACCCTTTACAGATTTAATCAAATCGCCATAGCTCTTTAATTTTTGAAGAGGTGCCGTACAGAATGTTGCCAGGAAACGCGTGGTCCCAAAACGGGCATGACTACTTGAAATATCCTCAACATACTGGCGGGGATCTTTAGATTTTCCCGGCAGATCACAATGAAGATGTAAATCAATAAAACCCGGAATGACGCGAAGGCCCGATGCATCAACTGAAGTTGCTTTTCTTGAAGAAATTTTGGGGCTTATTTCCTCAATTTTTCCGTTTTTGACCAGGAGATCTCCGAAAACAAACTGATCTCCTTGAAGAATTTTTCCACCGACAATGGCAACAGGTCGAGATTGCATGGACTTTAATCTAAGTTAAGAACAAGTTTAAGGGCTTTATCAACTTTCTCCATCTCATCGAGCGAAACCTCGGCCATCTTTTCTCCTAATCGCCTTTTGTCAAGGGTCCTCATCTGATCAAGCAAAACCTTATTTCTATTCCCCTTCAAAATGATCTCTGCTTCAAAGGGGTAAAGCTTCTTAGCCTCAGAAGTAATCGGAGCCACAATCACACGCGTAGAAACCTCATTTCCCACATCATTGGAAACGATCAGACCTGGTCTCGTTTTTTTGATCTCGCTTCCAATAGCAGGATCAAGCCTGACCCAATAAACTTCCCCTCTTTTCGGAAATTTAATCATGCCAATGTTCCGCTTCTATCCTACTCCACTCAGAAATGACCTTTTTGCGAGTCTTGTCTTTCTCAGCCTTAATGTAAAACTGGCGCAATTGTTTTTGTTCCTCGGAAAGCCTCTCTAAAACAGCTTGAGAAATAAATCGTCCCATTTTTTTGGGCCCCACGAGAAGACGGAGCTGCTGATGAATGAAAGCAGGCATCAAAAACGTCACTGTCCTCATTTTCATAACACCTTAAAACCTCCATCCTCTCAAAATAACATAAAAGTACTATTTATTAAATAGTAAATATTAAATCCGGTCCTCCAACTCGCAAAGCCGCTTATGCTCGTTCAAGGCAAAACGATCCGTCATACCCGCAATATAATCGCAGACCACTTGATAAAGATGAGCCCCCTTCGTCATGCTGCCAAAGTCAGGTCCGCTGTTGGCGGATTGGCCCAAAGGGCTAACGACAGGGGGTGTGACTTTTAATTTTGCTTGAGTCGTTTCTTTCAGAAGATGAGGACTCTCCTGATAAATTTTAAAAAGATCGCAAACAACTTCATGCGCTCGGGTGTTCATCTTCTCTACCAGAACATGATTATAAAGAAATTTAAATAAAAACTCCCTTAAACTCTGCACTTGTTTTCTCATCAAAGGACTAAAGTCAATCAAGCGACGATTGACTTGGCTCAAATCATCTGGGCTTTTCAAATCAACCGATTGAATCATCTTTTCACTGTTTTCAACCAAATCTGTCACCATGGAATTAATCATATTACGCACGGTGTAATAACAGCGAACTTCATTCTCAACATTCGGAAAATCATTTTTCACTTTTTGAAAGGTATCAGTCCACAATTCGACTTGCTCAAGATCTTTTTCGTTCAATAATTCAGACGCCAGCCCATCATCGACGTCATGACAGAGGTAGGCCGTGTCATCAGAGCAATCAGCAATTTGAGCTTCCAGGCTTGAAAGATTTGCGACTTTACCTGGACGATGTTTTTGAATCCCTTCACGAACCTCCCAAGTCAAATTGAGTCCTTCAAACTGGGGGTAGCGCCTTTCCAGTTTCTCAACAATTCGAAGACTCTGCTGATTATGCTCAAATCCCCCAATATCTTTCATCATGACATCCAGCGCTTTTTCCCCACTGTGACCGAAGGGAGGGTGTCCCACATCATGAGCCAGGCAAATCGCTTCAGTTAAATCTTCGTTCAAACATAAAGCCCTAGCGATGTTTCGGCCAATCTGAGCAACCTCCATCGTATGCGTTAGTCGCGTCCGATAATGATCCCCTTCATGGTTCACAAAAACTTGGGTCTTATACTCCAAACGGCGAAAAGCCCGTGAATGAACAATGCGGTCCCGATCCCTTTGAAAAGCCGTTCGAAAAGGATGCTCCTCTTCGACATACACCCGTCCAGGCGTCTCTCCGCTTTTCCGTGCATAGGGAGCTAGAATTTTTTCTTCTATGGCTTCATACTCTTGACGAGTCATATCATAACCTCTGAAAATCCAAAATCCAAAAATCAAAATGCAAAATGACGATCCAAAATTCAAATATTTTTAACGCAACGACATGGGAAACATTTTGGATTTTGATGTGTCATTTTGATTTTTGATTTTTGATTTTTGATTTATAAGTAAATTGTATGGGAACCCCTTCAAAACCAAATTTTTTTCGAAACTCTCGTTCTAGAAAAAACCGGTAGGACTCTTTCACAAAGTTTGCCTGATTGACTTGAATACTAAATTGAGGGGGGGTTACTCCATCCTGAGTCATCGAAAAAAATCGAGGGACATGTCCTTGTTCACTGGGAGGTTGACGAAACTCTATCGCCCGATGAATAAATTTGTCTAGATCGTCTTCTGAAATTCGAACCCGCGCATTGTCATAAACTTGAATAATTTTTTGAATTAAATTTTCGATTCTAAACCCTGTTAAGGCTGAACAAAAAATCATAGGATAAATCTCCAAAAACTTCCACCGTGAGACCAGCATCTTAGAAAATTCTTTTTCAGGTGCTTCTTTAACCAGATCCCATTTATTCAAAGCCAAGACACATCCCTTCATGCCTCTACGAATCTCATCCAAAATCCTGACATCTTGAGCACTCACTCCAGAGGCACCATCTAAAACTAAAACCGAAAGATCAGCCCGGCGAATACTGTTTAAAGCCCGCATGACACTGAAAGTCTCAGGGCCCCTTCGAACCTGTTTTCTCTTACGCATCCCGGCGGTATCCACAAAAACAAAGGGTCGTCCTCCAATTTCAATCTCGACATCTACCGCATCCCGTGTGGTTCCAGGAGCATCATCTACAATTAAACGTTTTTTTCCAAAAAGATGATTGATCAGGGTTGATTTTCCTACATTGGGTTTTCCAACCACCGACACTTTAATCGCATCAACAACAGGAATCACTTTTTGATCTTTATTCTCATCGCTTTTTTCAGGTTTTTCTAATATTTCTTCTACAAAATCCATTAATTCTGAAATACCTCGCCCATGGGTTGCAGAAATCATCACCACCGGTTCAAAACCTAATTGATGAAACTCTCGAGCGGCCAATTCCTCATTCAGATTATCTACTTTATTGACCACCAAAAACACCTTTTTCCCAGATTCTCTAACCCACCTGGCCACCTCTCGATCCAGTGACGTGATCCCTTCTTGGACATCGACTGTAAAAAGTAAAAGGCTGGCTTCTTTTAAAGCTTCGCGGACCTGTTCGCGAACTTGTTGATGAAGAGAATCCTTTTCTCGAAGATCCACACCTCCGGTATCCACCAAATTAAAGAGAAGTCCATTGGATTCACAACGTGTCTGAACCCGATCACGTGTCACACCCGATTCTTCATGAACAATTGAAATCCGATGGCCTACAAGACGGTTAAAGAGCGTCGATTTTCCGACATTGGGTCGACCAATAATGGCAATGGTATTTTTTTTAAGCATCATTCGTCCTCATGTAATTCGTTCTTTTACTACCGACTCATTTCTATCGACTACTTATTGTATTTTAATGCTTCCATTTAATTGGCGGCTTCCAAAAATAAAATATCCAATGGCAGACGAAAAAGTCGCTAGGGCCGCCGCCCAAACCCAACACTGGGGACCCGGAAACTTCAGCAAAATCCAAGCGATGCTAATCATTTGCAAAAAAGTGGTCATTTTCCCTAAAGGGTTTGGAACAACCTTAACACTTCCATTAAGCATGTGAATAAGAATCGCTCCCAATACAATAAAAGCATCACGAGATATGGCTAAAACAGCGAACCAAAATGGAAGATGATATCCCAAGGATGAATTAGGAAGGGTCAGTAAAATAATGGACGAAATCAAAAGCAGTTTATCTGCAATAGGATCTAAGAAAGTTCCTAAAGTTGTTTTCTGGTTACGCGTACGGGCAATGAAACCATCCACCGCATCCGTGATAATGGCTAAACCAAAAATCACCAGCGCCGTTATCCTCAACCACTCCCCTTCCAATTCTTTCGCCTCTCGATAACTTAAAATCAAAACAACAAAAATAGGAACCAAAAGAATTCTTCCCATCGTAATCCGATTGGCAAGATTGAGAGAACTTTTTTTAACGATCGACTCAACATTCATTGAATTTTGAACCCTTAAACTTTGAACTTTGAACTTTAAACTGTCTTTATAGCTTCTTCCAGTCTCTTCAAAACTGTTTCTTTTCCCAATAAACTCATCACTTCAAAAATCCCAGGGCTCACCGATCTTCCGGTCAGGGCAACTCGAGTTGGATGAATAAGATCTCCGGCCTTCACTCCTAAAGACTTGGCTAAATCTCTCGTAACTATTTCAAGTTGAGCAGAGGTAAATTCTGTAACTCCTTGAAGCTTTTCCTTGAATGTTTTTAGTCTCTCCTTTGCAGATGAATCTGAAAGATACTTTTGAAAAGCCTCAGAATTTAAACTCACAGAATCTTCAAAAAAATAGGACGATTCCGTGTAAAAATCTGAAAAGGTTTTAACCCTTTCTTGAAAAAGTCTAGCAACCCCCTTCAAAATTTCTTGAGACGGCTCCTTTCCCCACTTCTGGCAAATACAAAAGAGAAGATAGTCCTGAAATGCCTGAGGCCCTAGTTTGCGAAGATACTGTGAATTCATCCATTCTAATTTTTCTAAATTAAAAATAGAACTCTTACGATTGATACGTTCGAGAGAAAAGAGTTTCACGAGTTCATCTCGCTCCATGAGTTCCAAGTCATGACCCGGAGACCAACCCAAAAGCGCCAAAAAATTAATGAGCGTCTGAGGAAGAAAACCCGCCTCTTTATATTGCAGGACAGATGTCGCCCCATGACGCTTACTCAAGCGCTCGCCATCTCTTCCCAAAATCATAGGCACATGCGCAAATTGAGGTGGAGCAAACTCCAACGCCTCATAAAGGGCTAATTGCTTGGGCGTATTAGAGAGGTGATCATCTCCACGGATGACATGGGTGATTTTTAAAAGCGCATCATCGATGACACAGGCAAAATGATAAGTCGGTGTTCCATCCGATTTTAAAATGACCAATTCGCTCAAGAGGCTGTTGTCAAATTCTAAATTTCCATAAACCAGATCTTTAACTTGAACTTTTTTCGGAGGCATTTTAAAAACCGTTGCACCCTCAAAAACATGTGCCGCCCCCTTCTTAACGAGTTGAGCCGCATAATCCCGATAAAGGAGAAATCGATCCGATTGATAAATAGGACCCTCGTCCCAATTCAAACCTAACCACTGTAAGCTCTCCAAAATTTCATCCCTGAAACGGGATTCTGACCGAGTCCGATCGGTATCTTCAATTCTAAGCTGGAAAATTCCCCCTAGATGACGGGCAAAAAGCCAATTAAAAAGGGCCGTTCGTGCCCCCCCAATATGGAGAAAACCCGTAGGGCTCGGTGCAAACCGAACACGAATCTTTGATGGTGAAAAATTTTTTGATTCCATCATTGACCTTTAACACCTAACATCTCATTTTCCTTAAACTGTCATCATAAATGAAATAAGAACATTTTGCATTGCAAAATATATAAAATCTAATAGAAGATATTTTCATTGTTGATCATCCTATCCCCCTATGATAGGATGTCCAGTAAACAAGGAGGAAACAAACATGAGTAAGAAGTGGGTATCGACCATTGCATTATCTTTATTTCTTTTAACTGTTTCACATGGTTTTTCTGAACAAGTATTTGGAGTAGATCTTCCACCGGGAGCAACTCCTGACGAAACTTTGACTAATCTTTCCAAAGAAAGTGCAGACAAAATGCAAGCCGGCGTTCCAGAGGCTAGCCGAATCAAATTTGAACAGAAAGTGTATACCACCAAAGATTCTTTTAATGATGTTTTAGCCTATTATGAGAAAATCTTTGGAATGAAAGCCCAGGCCTTTGATCCTAAAAATCCTTCAGGTTTAGGTCCAGAAGGCTTTGCACTCCGTCAAGAAGTAGATATGAAGGAAGTTGCCTCTTCAGCAAAGCTCTTTAATGACAAGCTGGATGCTACCAAATATGAAGGAAAGGTTCAGCTTGCTCTTTTCAATAAGCCCAAACTTCCTATGGTTCAAATTGTGGATCAAGGACTTAATTGGCAAGATGGAAGTGTAATCAAATCAACGATTATTGGAATCACAAAACAGCCTGAGCTTCCAGCGCTTCAAACCCAGAGTGCAGCACCATCTCCAGTAACAACCGATACGGCAGCAAAGTAGGCTATTGTAGGGATCGGATTTATCCCACCACCTGCTGTTGGCTCTTCTGGCCAGTCCGATAGAATCGGACCCATTGATGGTATAGCAGGTGGTGGGATTATCAGATCCGTTTTAAATTATTTAAAAAACAGCCTTCCATCATGAGAGGCTGTTTTTTATGCCCATTTCTCTGCTTTTATTTTTTGAATCATTTCGTGTGCAAACTCATTCTTAGGGTCTAAAAGAAGCACCCTCTTTAAAATAAGCATCCCTTTTTCTATTTGCCCTGTTCTCAGGACCACAGAGGCAAGACTACACAAACGGCTCGGGTCATAGGGATTCATCCTGACCTGAAGCAACAAATGTTGACCCGCCTTCTCTAAATCCCCCATGCGACTATAAATCGTTCCCAAATTACCATGGACTGAAGCAAAAAACGGGGCAAATTCTATGACCTTCTCATAAGTTTTTGCTGCTTCTTCATTTCTCTCCATCAAACCATATAAAAAGGCCATCCTGTATCTCGCCTCAATATGTTGCTGGTTTATTTGAAGCGCTTTTTGATAAAAAGAAAGCGCCTTCTCGTAAAAACCCTGTTTTCTTGCCTGAACACCCTTTTCAAAATAAACCTCCGAAAGAAAAGGGCGAAAGAATCCTTGGTAAAAAACAGTCACGGAAACGATCACACCTGAAAAACAGATAATTCTTTGAACAAATGAATTTTTTCTGAAGGACTTCTTTTCCCCTTTGTCTAGGAAACAAAGCCCATAACTGGTCCCTAAAAAAGACCAAAAGACAAACTTGGACGATAAGTATCGCAAATTGACATCAAATAAATTCTCAAAATAAAGAAGCAGGGCTCCTAAAAGAAGAGAAAAAAGAATATTTTTTGAAAAGGGATCTAGAGACTTTGCCCTTTCAAATGCTTTAATGCCAAGCAAAAGCAAGAAAAGGATAAAAACCAATACCCCGATAATCCCCGTCTCAGCAAAAAGTTCCAATATTTCCGAATGAGCATGATCTGTATTATCGACACTTTCTGAATTGATAAAATATTCTGGAATCCGGTATGGGGGATAAAAGACAAAATATTGACCCGGTCCACATCCCAACAAGGGATGATCTTGAATGAGTTGAAGAGTCCCCTTCCAAATAAAGGGGCGAACATCTTGAACAATTTGTGTCACTAAAGATTCTTTAACCCAGGGAATTTGGAAAATAAAAATGACAAAAGCTCCGTAGACCCCAAGAGTCCCTAACCGCAATCGACGATTTTTAAAATGAATAAGAATTAAAAAAGGGATACTCAGCCCCAAACTCAAAACCATCGCCCAGGAGCGGATAAAAACGGCATTGATCATAAAGAGGATGAGATCAATAAGAGAGATAAATTGCAGCGCTTTCCCCCCCCTTAATTTAAGGGGGGCAAGGGGGTTTATTTCATTTCTTAACCCAAGAAGCAACACAGGCCAAAGTGCAATAAGATAAGCCCCGTAAAAATTTGGATTTCCAAAGAAGGATGTTGGCTTATTCCCCAACCAAGGACTTTGATGAAAGAGAATTTGAAATATTCCCATTCCAAGAATAAAGAGAAGAGCAAGGTTATTGATCTTGATAAAAAAATGTGCAAAACCCTTTTCAGCTAGCCTGGCATAGGCATAAAAAAAGAATATCAGAAGGCCCAATTCTGAAAGATACGGAATAGCTGAAAGATGCGATGAACTCATCAAAAGACTCACAGCATTCACCACCCAAAACAGAAGAAGAAGACCATCCATCCATCGATTTCTAATCTTAAAGATTCGAACCTCATCAAAATTTAAAAAAATAATTGAAAGAAGAACACACCCCCCTAGTCCAAAGACTAAGTTTTTAATCTGAGTCGGATAATAGGTGATGGAACTGTAAGCGAGGGGAATAGAAAGAACGAGGAATACTAAACAAACGATTGGGAGTCTATCAAAAAAATATTTTGGGCGATTCGTAGAGGTAGAAATTATTTTCTTAACCAATATGCCAACTCCGTCGTCGAATAAACTTTTACATCAGTCTGATTTTTCAAACCTTTATCATTCGACCATACAGAAATTTTAAGAAAGAGGGCAAGAGCCAAGTAGGGTGCATCTTCGTCGTGAGGAGCCAAGACCAATGCTTTTGAAAAATATGACTGATAAGATTGATAAGGAACTGTTTTAATATTCTGTGTTAACAAAATTAACAAATGATCTATTTCTTTTATCGTTAAACCAATTCTCCTTCTCAATGAAGCATCTTCTCTTAAGTGTTTTGATACTTCAAAAATTAAATACTCTGGAGCAAAAAGACTCAAGCGCGCATCCAATAAAAGCTCTCTCGTAAAAGCTTCCTTTTTAAAACACGCCAGAAGAATATTAGCATCAATAACTAATTCCAATCTAATCTTCCTTATGATGTTTCTTGAAAACACGTTTCCTTATCTGAACACTGTTCCTCTCTATCTCCAACGTACCGAGAGAACTTTTTGAAAGAAGTTCTTTCATTTTTTCCAAGATACGGGTCTTTTCCCAAATGGCAACTCGTGCGACCTCTGACCAGTTAATCTCTTTAAAATGACTCATACGCTGTTTTAATTCTTTTGGAATGGCTAACGTCATGTTTGGCATAAATTAGGCTCTCCTTACCAGACAAATATGAGTGTAATATGTGATTACACATATTACAAGGGAATACGGACGGAAACATAGAAACATAGTAATCTGTCTCTTTTATGGGAAAGGAAGAGCAATGTCATTCATGATTTTTGTAATAAAAAAAAAGTGCCTTGACGTAACGTCGGGGCACTCTTTTAAAAACTTTCTTCCTACAAAAAAGAAAATTAAGCTGTAGGTCCTGACGGATTCGTACTGGTAGAGTCTGCGTGTCCATCAACGAAAACTACGTTCGCCGGACGTGGAGCATCATGAGGACCAACAACAGTAACACCAGCAGCATTAGTAAATTCCTGGTCAATAGCAACAGGTGAATCTGAGGCAGAATTCTCATTCAAGGTATTGTCATACTGATATTGGATACTCGCTGCAATAAAGGCACTCGCTGCAATTGTTGTTCCGGTAGAAGGGCATTGAAAAACATTTACGTCTGTCATGTATAAAGATGTCCTTAGAAGATCTAAAGAGCTCTTCCCTTGACCAGCAATCCCTGTCGTAGGAAATAACTCTCTATAATCAATCGAGTAGGTATGAATTGATGTAATAATCTGCTTTAAATTATTCAAGCACTTGGTCTGACTTGCACGGCGACGGGCTTTGGCTAGGGCTGGGAGGAGCATGCTGGCCAAGATCGCAATGATGGCGATAACGACGAGGAGCTCAATTAATGTAAATCCTTTTTTACTTTTCCTAATCTTCATAACTTTTTCTCCTTTTTGTTCAAAATTGATTTAGTCCTTTAACCTACCCATCTAACAGCAATGCCTAAGTCAATTAGCAATTCCTATATAGTAGCAATTCCTAAGCCAAAATAATATTTAAAAAAAATATTTTATAATTATTTTTAAGTACCTTATTTACAATTAATTATAGAAAATAAATTTTAATGTGTTTTAAAAACATTTTATTTTAAGAATTTAAGGAATGTGTGGTTTTCGCTCAAAAAGAGCTTAAAAAACGCGTTTTAGATTTTTTATTTATGAAAAAGTAAGAGCGGGAATATTCTATTCGCTTGTATTGGTAGGATCTTTAGAAGTTCCACTGGCATGACCATCAACGTAAACCACATTAATGGACAAGGGATCATCATGATTGCCCTTGCTCATCATTCCACCTAAATCAAGAGCCCCATCATCATTGGCTACAGCTGAATCACTCGAACTAAATTCCGATAAAGTTCTATCATATTCATAATCAACTCCTTCAAAAGTACTCACATTCTCTTTCGCATCTCCAGCTGGGCATTTCATAACATTACTGTATTGAGGAAAATATTGTAATGTTCGAAGCAAATTCAAAGATTTTTTCCCATTGTAGGAAAGAGGGTTAATTGGGGCCGGTTGATCAATCTCTCCAGTCGTTGGAAATTTTTCACGATAATCCATGGAATACGTATGAATAGCCATGATGATCTGTCGAAGATTACTTAAACATTTTGTTTGGCTGGAACGGCGACGGGCCTTAGCTAAAGCTGGAAGTAGCATACCAGCAAGAATTGCAATAACTGCCATGACCACAAGGAGTTCAATAAGAGTGAAACCTCGATTGAGTCGCTTACCATTAATCTGCCTTAACATATTATGCTTCTATTCGCCTGTGTTTCCAGGATCGGTGGTAACGCTGTCCTCATGTCCATCTACGTAGACAACATTAAAGGCTTTGGGGGCATCGTGATTCCCTGGGTGAGTATCATCCGCCCCCTTTGGATCGTCATCGTTCGCAACAGCTGAATCACTCGAGCTAAATTCAGATAACAGATTGTCATATTGATAATCAACTCCCCTGTAGTCACTATCATCGGTAGCATTACCCGAAGGACACCTAAGGACGGGCGAGCCATGAAAAGGGCCTGTTGGTGAACCTGCCGCAGGGATAGGCAAATACCCAGACCGTGCAAGCAAGCATAAAGATGCCTTACCTCCATGATTATCATCTTTTGTCCCTCCAGTGTTTGGAAAAAGCTCTCGATAATCCATTGAATAGGTATGAATGGCCATGATGATTTGACGGAGGTTGTTCAGGCATTTAACCTGATTTGCCCGGCGGCGGGCTTTGGCAAGGGACGGCAAGAGCATGCTGGCCAAAATGGCAATAATGGCTATGACCACCAATAGTTCAACCAGCGTAAACCCTCGTTTTTTGGAATATTTATACAT
The DNA here is from genome assembly GCA_016178055.1 of Chlamydiota bacterium. Taxonomy (NCBI): domain Bacteria; kingdom Pseudomonadati; phylum Chlamydiota; species Chlamydiota bacterium. The sequence continues at coordinate 60,142 of JACOUC010000034.1, forward strand.
AAAACATCCCCCTTATTAAATCAGGAGTCTTATCAGACTCATAAACTAGCATTTTATATGCCAAAGATTAAAGGAATAACTCCCCACACCCCTCTTTGAAAGAAAGAGGGGGTATTGAATAACTCCCCGGACTGTAACTCCCCTAACCCCTCTTAAATTAAGAGGGGAATATAAAACTCCCCTGGTTACTGTTCGATATCCTTAAATAAAGAGCGATTTACTCTCCCCTTAGTTTAAGGGGAGTTGGAGGGGTTACTTTTATCATTAAAAAACTCAATTTGGTCCTTTTTTCAAATACGCTTGAATAAATAAATCAATTTCTCCATCCATGACCGCATTTCCATTTGAAGTTTCGACCCCTGTCCGATGGTCTTTGACTAAGGTATAGGGCTGAAACACATAAGAACGAATTTGGCTTCCCCAGGCGATATCGGCTTTTTGACCATAAACTTTGGCCATTTTTTCTTCTTGTTCTTTTTGCTTCAGAGCATAAACTCGGGCCCTTAAAATTTTAAAGGCTGTCGCTTTATTTTTATGTTGAGAGCGTTCATTTTGGCAACTCACGACAATCCCTGTCGGAAGATGGGTGATTCTCACCGCTGAATCTGTCTTGTTCACATGTTGTCCCCCAGCCCCACTCGCACGAAAGGTGTCAATTTTGAGATCTTTTTCATCTAAATCGACTGGAATGTCGTCAGTAATTTCAGGAATTACATCGATAGAAGCAAACGAGGTATGACGGCGTTTATTAGAATCAAAGGGCGAAATCCGGACTAAGCGATGAATGCCTTTTTCCGCCTTTAAATATCCATAGGCGTAATCGCCCTCAACAATTAAAGTCACATTCTTAACCCCTACCTCCTCTCCAGGCAAAATTTCTGTAATTTCATCTTTAAAACCGTGACGTTCAATCCAGCGCCGATACATTCTTAAAAGCATTTCAGCCCAATCGCAAGATTCGGTTCCGCCCGCACCCGAATGAACGGTCAAAATGGCTGGATTACGATCATAAGGGCCACCTAAAATATTACGAAGCTCAAGATCAGAAAGATTTTTTTCAACTAAAATAAGACTTTTCTCAAGTTCTTCTCTTAATTCATGAGCCTCTGGAGAGTCGTCCCCCTTCACCAATTCTAAAATGGCCTGGAGATCATGTACTTCCTTCTCTAAACGACCTACGGGCTCAAGCTTTGATTTAAGGAGTTTTAAATCCTCAATAATTTTCTTTGATTTTTCACCCTGATCCCAAAAATCCTCCAGAGCCATTTCCCCTTCAAGGGATTTTAGACGCACTATTTTATGATCGTAGTCAAAGATACCTCCTGAGCTCCCCCAAATTCTTGACCACCTTTTCTACTCTGTCTGCAATCTCACTTGGCATCATACTCTTTCTTCCCCTTTCAAGTTTTGAAATAATCTTCGTTATTTTCAATAAAATTAAATTAACAGTGAAAATCCAAAAATCAAACATCAAAAACCAAAATGACAAATCAAAATTAAAATATTTTTCAAGACAAAGACACAGATAAATTTTGAATTTTAGTTTGTCATTTTGATTTTTGGATTTTGATTTTTGATATTACAAGAAATAGAGCTACCATTAGACTATAGATCCATGCAAAAAAGTCACCGTATTGGGCATAGAGGGTTTTAACACGCTCCACTCTCATTTCCTGAGATTTGAAACCCTCAATTTCTAAAGTGTCCCCTTCTTTATTTTGAACCTTTCCCAAAATTTCCCCATAAGGAGAAATGAAGGCTGAAACACCCGTATTGGTCGCCCTCACCAGGCCCACCCCATTCGCGACACTAGAAAAACGGGCAAGGTTTAAGTGTTCTTCGGCCGATCGAGAAATACCAAACCAGGCATCATTGGTTAAATTAATCATCAGCTCGGCCCCTTTTAAAATAAATTTTCGGACATGCCCAGGGAAAATATCTTCAAAACATATCACACTCGAGAAATGAATCCCATTAATCTCAAAAACTTTAAAGTTTTGTCCCCCAGAGAAATCAATTTCTCCCAAAGTCATATTGGCAACCCACGGAATCCATTTTCGCAGTGGCACATATTCTCCACAGGGAACCAAGTGAATTTTATCGTATTGTCCGACAATCTGGCCATCAGAATTGAGTAAAAAAGCTGTATTGGTCACCACTCTCTGGGGATATAAACGGTCATCTTCTCCCCCCACTAAAAGATAGGCCCCAACTTGATGGGCAAGTTTAGACATTTTTCTTTGAAGATGCCTCTCCGTCTTTAAATTTCCAGGAAGGGCTGTCTCAGGCCAGACAATCAAGTCCGGATGGGATCTTGCAGCTCTTAAAGTAAGATTTGTATATCGACGGAAGTTCGAACGTTCTTCTTTAATATCCCATTTTTCACTTTGAGGAATGTTCCCCTGAACCACTGTAACTTTCAAAACAGGCCCTTTACTTTCCAAAGAATGAGCCTTGGCAAGTCGCCACATCCCATAAAAATAGTTTCCGGCAACTAAAATAATACAAATAAAACCCAAAACAATTTTTTTAGAAATGGATAAATTTTTCGGAAATAAAATTTCGTAAAGGGAGCGATTAATAAAAAAAATTAAGAATGAAAGACTGCTTTCTCCCCCCCAAGAAACCATCTGAATCAAGGGAAGATGTTGCGATTGAGAGTATCCCAAAAAGAACCAGGGAAAACCTAAAGATCCTAAGGTTCTCAAATATTCAAGAAAGGACCACAGGCTGGATAAAAATAGGATCGAGCCAAGAGGATGAGAGGGACATATTTTTTTTGAAAACCAGCCAAAAACACCAAAATAAAAGGCGAGAATCAACGAAAGGAGAAGAGTTCCTATGACGGTAACCTGGGATAGCCAGGCAGCTGATGCCAGATAAAGCGCCAGGCCTGTGAGCGTCCACCAGAGGCACGATTTCTCTGGAGTTTTGACCCTATCGGAAAGATAAAACAAAGGCAAAAAGGCAATCCAGGCGGTGACTCCGGCGCAACTTCCACGAAGGGAAAGAAAAAGAAGAAAAAAAGATATTAAGGACAGATAAATACAGTTCAAGTAAAGACAGTTCAAAGTTTAAGGTTTAAGGTTCAAAGAAAAAAAACTAAAAAACAGCCCACGGCTAAGAGTTTAGAGTTTTCAACTTTAAACTTTTAACTTTAAACTGTTTTTACGCTCCACAACATTTCTTGTATTTTTTACCGCTTCCACAAGGGCAAAGATCATTGCGCCCCACCTTTGGGAGATCCCGTCGAATGGGGGCTGATGAGCGATTCACCAGAGGCATTCCTTCAGATGAGGGTTGATCTTGAGAAGATCCTCCATTGGCTCCTTGAGAAACTGGCGCAGATTGAAATTGCTGAGTCTCCTGATGAATCAACTTTGTTGGAACACGCTTCATAACGCTTTCAAAGTATTGAGGACTCGCGGAAACGCGGAAAATTTCCCTTGTAATTTCAGCCTTCATATCATACATCATTTCAGAAAACATATTGAAGCCCTCAGCACGATATTCAACCAGGGGATCTTTCTGGCCGTAAGCCCTTAAGTACACCCCCTCTCTCAAAGAATCCATATTATAAAGATGCTCCCGCCACAGACGGTCAATCACCTTGAGAAGGACGACCTGTTCGAGACGGCGCATTCTTTCTTCTTCAATTTTCTCTTTAAATTCATAAAGAGACTTGAATTCATCAATGAGAGTCTGAGTTACTTCTTCCTTTGTTTTCTCCTCAAACTCGGAAATACGATCTGAAAGGTGAAGAGGAAAATTAGAATCCACCCATTTCAGAAGTCCAGCCAAATCAATTTCGTCAGTCTTCCCGGAAAAAATTTCATCGACCTTGATGGACAAAACCTCTTCAATAATATTGAGGACATCTTCTTTTAGATTTTCGGACTGAAGAACCCGATTCCTAAAATCGTAAATGACCTGACGCTGTTTATTCATCACATCATCAAATTCAAGGGTATGCTTACGAACTCCAAAATTTCTCTGTTCCACCCTTTTTTGAGCCGTCTCAATCGATCGGTTCAAAAGAGGATGAGTGAGGTCTTGTCCCTCTTCAATCCCCATTTTATCCATGACCCGCGCAATCCGGTCCGAACCAAAGAGACGCATCAAATCGTCTTCCAAAGAAATATAGAATCGGGATGAACCGGGGTCTCCCTGACGGGCGCTGCGGCCCCTTAGCTGGCGGTCAATTCGGCGAGATTCATGCCGCTCGGATCCAATCACGTGAAGGCCGCAAGGAACTTTTTTATAGCAATCCAATTCATTGATGAAAGGGCAAACCTCTCTTCCGTCACGAGCGGCAATTAAAGCACAATTTGAATGTTTGACCACCCCCGGCCCCAGTTTAATATCCGTTCCTCGTCCAGCCATGTTAGTCGCAATGGTCACAGCTCCCGGCTGTCCCGCCCTTGAAACAATTTCAGCCTCTTGCTGGTGATATCGGGCATTTAAAACCGAGTGGGGAATGCTGCGTCTTTTGAGGAGTCTGCTTAAAACTTCAGAGGTTTCAACAGAAACCGTTCCAACCAAGACGGGGCGCTTGGCTTGATAGCATTCAGTAATTTCATCAATGATGGCATTGAACTTTTCCCGACGGGTTTTATAAATCACATCGTTATGATCGATTCTGCGAATTTTGTCATTGGTTGGAATCACCATGACCGGCAATTTATAAATCTGAAAAAATTCATTGGCCTCAGTCTCAGCGGTTCCTGTCATTCCAGCGAGCTTTTTATACATTCTAAAATAATTTTGAATCGTGATCGTTGCAAAGGTCTGTGTTTCCCGTTCAATACTCACCCCTTCCTTTGCCTCCAGGGCCTGATGGAGTCCATCGCTGTAACGCCGACCTGGCATTAAACGACCTGTAAACTCATCCACAATAATGACTTTATTGTCTTGAATGACATAATCAACATCCTTTTCAAAAAGAGAATAAGCCTTAAGCAGTTGACCCAAATTATGGATTTTTTCACTTTTTTCACCATACTCAACCTGAAGCTTCTCCTTCTTTCTCTCTTTTTCTTCAGAAGTCAAAGTCTCATCAGCATCAATGTCTTGTTGGTCATTCACTAAATCAGGCAAAACAAATTCATCAGCATCATGAGGACTAATGAGTTTTCGACCTTGATCCGTTAAATCGACATCGTGACCCTTTTCATCAATCGTAAAATATAATTCTTCCAATACTTTAAAGCGCTCTTCCTTGCGAAGATCACTCATCATCTGAAGTTCTGTTTTGTCGATCATTCGCCTTACTTCCGGATCTTCCATCATTTTAAGAAGTTGACGATGCTCAGGAATTCCCTTCAGAACCTGAAAAAGCTTAATGGCCGCGGCATCTTCTTCTTCATCGGTGGCCCCGTCTTTATCCAAAATATCGCGAGCTTCCTTTAAGAGACGATTGCAAAGCAAACTTTGTTTTTGAAAAAGATTTTGAACAAGGGGTTTAACCTGGTCATAGCGGTGAGTGGAGACTGATGCGGGACCTGAAATAATCAAAGGAGTTCGGGCTTCGTCCACCAAAATGCTATCGACTTCATCCACAATCGCAAAAAAATGGCCGCGTTGAACCTGCTCTTCCTGGCGGCTCGCCATGCTGTTATCCCTCAAATAATCAAAGCCAAATTCGCTATTGGTGCCATAAACAATGTCACAGGCATAAACCTTTCGACGAGCCTCAAAATCCATATCATTCTGAAGATAGGAAACCGTCAGCCCTAAAAATTCATAAATGGGCCGCATCCACTCACAGTCGCGGCGAGCCAAATAATCATTTACCGTCACCAGATGAACAGGATTGACTAACGCATTTAAATAAACGGGAAGCGTAGCCACCAGAGTTTTTCCTTCCCCTGTTGCCATTTCCGCAATTTTTCCCTGGTGAAGGACCTTCCCTCCTACAAGCTGAACATCAAAAGGAATCATTTCCCATTTGAGCTGATGACCCACAACATCCCAACTTTTCCCAACATGGCGTCGACACACGTTTTTAACAACGGCAAAAGCTTCAGTAGAAAGATCGTCCAAGGATTCCCCCCCAGACAATCTCTTTCTAAACTCAATCGTCTTGGCTTTAATCTCTTCATCTGTGAGTTTTTGATATTCTTTTTCTTTTTCATTAACGAGAAGAGCCCACTTGCAAAGTCGAGCTACCTCACGGTCATTCTTTGTGCCGATGGTCTTGCCGAGAATCCACTGAAGCATAAATTATTCCTCAAGTTCATTTAACCCAGAATTTGCAATAGACCGCGGAATTCGACGCAAGATCTTGGCCACCTTGGCCTTCAGAAAGCCTCGACAGACATCTGTCAATGTATGTCTACGTTTTCTTCAGGCCAATCTGGCTCAAGCTCTTGCGTCTCGGTTCACGCGTCTATTGCAAAATCTGGGTTTAATTCCAGAAGGGACGAGTCTAGCAATTAGGCTCTTGATTTTCAAGAACGATTGGAGGGTCAAATTCAAAATGCAAAATGACAGACAAAAATTCAAAATTCTATGGACACCCAGATTTTGCCTTCGAAGCAAACAATGCATCGAGATCCAGTATCTTGTGAAAATATCCACTCTGCTGCAAGTCTCTGGTAATGGGTCCGGTGCAAACGAGCATTTTTTCTACGGTATAAAATTTCTTGGGTTTGAGAAAAGCAACTTTCCTTTCAACATCCTGGACAATGGAAAGACCTATAGGGGAAGTCAAAAATTTACACTCCATAACCGTCAAGACATGTCCTTGCCTATGCACAAGAATATCAATCTGCAACCCGACATCCTTCGAACCCTTCTTTCTGGCAGGCTGCCTGAAAAAAGGGCCATAACCCAAAATTTCATTCAGCGGGATACCAGCCGCCGATAACAATCCCGGAAGGTTTTTCATGCATAATCTTTCAAATGCCAGTCCAAAGTAGGTATCAATGCTTTTCCCAGCCAATTGCTGGAATAAACCCGGCTTCGTGTTCATTTCTATCACATGCTTATTTGGTTTAAGGTAAGAAAAATAGAACCGAAGCCATTCATCCCATAACACAATCTTTTTCGTTTTTTCGCCCCCTCCTCTGATGGATAAAGGAGAAAACACCTTCACAAAATCAGCCTGCTCAAGCGCCTGAATATATCCGGATAAGCCGCCCCCGGGTTTCATCTGGATTCGCTCTGCCAAGCCTTCTTTTGAATCGCTATGTTTTGCTAAAGCCTCTGCGATGGTTTCGTAGGTCTTAATGACTTTGAACTGTTCTTTAAACAAAGTCTCAAATTCGGTCATAAAAAATGAGTTTTTTGTGAAACAGAGACGGTCCATGTTGGAGGTAAAAGATTGAGTCGGATCAAGTTGTTCCAAATATTTAGGGATGCCGCCAAAGACCATTAGGAATTTGGCCATCTCAAAGTTAGAACGATATTTTTTAAAAAATAAGGCTGCTTCATTGGCAGGAAGAGGTTCCAGCTTTATCTCAAAAGTCTTTCGATTATGCAAAGCTTGAGAATGAATCAAATGCTTCAGCATAAAACTTGTCACGGAACCGCACAAAACAAGCGTAAGCTTTGGATTTTTTTTCCAAATCATATCCCAATAAAACTTTAAAATGGAGACGAGCTCGGTACGGCCTGATGCCATCCAGGGAAATTCATCAAAAACAATGTAATGCCTTCCCCTTTGGATATGAGGGGTGAGTCCATCAAAGGCTTCTTTCCAGTTACGAGCGAGAATTTTGGGGGTGTGGGTCTCTCTTGCCAGTTGGTCTGTGAAATGATCAATCTGTTTGAGGGTAGAAACTTTTTGTAAAGCCTCAAAATATAAGTCGCTCTTATGTTTTTTAAACTGCATCAAGAGCGCACTTTTCCCGATGCGGCGCCTCCCGTACACAATACCAAACTCCGCTCGGTTTGAGGCGACTGCCTCCTGGATGATTTTGAATTCATTCTCTCGTCCAACAAACATAGATTGAGTATAGATCGGCAAATATCGCTTGTCAATCAATTCTTGCCAATCTGTTGAATTATTATATAGATCGGCAAGAATTAAAATTTAACGTTTCTTGCCGATCTATGATCCTCCTACACGGATCGAAGAAATAGATTTTTTTACTGACCGATGTTCGCTCAATACTGTATGATGCTTTTTTAGAATGGATTTTAAAATGGCCAAAAAATTTATTTTTATTCTTACTGCCTGCATATCGATCATATTCATTCTTTACTGGGCTAAACACAGAGGAAAAGAGCTTCAAGCGCCACCCCAATCCATTGTTCCTAAAAAATTACTTGTAACGAAACCTCCTCTGACTCTGCAGCCTTCTAAAGCCCCTCTACCCCTTTCCACTTCCAAGCCCAAAGAAATAAAAAAGATAATCCATCTTAATCACCCTGATTTAACTTCAACGGCAGGAGAACCTCCCCTTACCACACGTCCAGAATGGATTTTGGATGAAACGGGTTCCGCAATTCCAGCACCTCCTCCTACAATTCCCTTCGAGCCTTCCTCGACGGGGTTTCCTGGATATTCTGTCACAAGCACAGAAGAAACTTGGCAGGTTTATCGAGTGGTGATGATTAACTCCGATTCTTTGGCGGAGGACTGGAGCAAAGCCAAGGGGCTTGTCGAGAATATCGGTTGTAAAATTATCTTCCAGACAGAAAAGCCTATTTACCAATTGCGGTCGTATATCCCCTCCGATCGCTGGGAAGATTTTAAATCCTCTTTGGAATCGAGCGGTTTAGCATACACCCTAGAACCTTCTGCAGACGTTGGAACCCTCGCCCCTGACCAATCGATAGGAATTTCTATCACCCTTCAACAAAAAAGAAAAAATTAGGGCGTAACATTGTTTTATTGTTATTCCTCTTACGATTCGTTAAAATGTTTAAAATTCCAAAGACAAAGACAAAAACCTATGAGTTATCTTGCGGCTCTTGGCCTAAAGAAAGAACCCTTTTCAACAAGTCCTGACCCAACGTTTTTTTACCGTTCTCCGATTCATCGTACGGCACTGGCCCGTCTGGAAATTTCCATTCGATTAAAGAGAGGGCTCAACATCGTTTTAGGCGACATTGGCACTGGAAAGACCACTCTGGCTCGAACACTCTTAAGAAATTTTCATGAGGATTCTGACTTTGAGTTTTATCTGATTTTTGATCCAAGTTTTCAGACAGAATTTCAGTTTTTGAGCATGCTGGTCGATCTTTTTAAAATTCGTCCTTTAAGACAAAATACACTTCATTTTAAGAGGGCAGTAGAAAATTTTCTTTATGAAAAAAATATGATCGAAGGAAAAACGATTGTCCTCGTCATTGACGAAGGGCAAAAATTGTCGACACAACTTCTTGAAGTATTAAGAGTTTTTCTCAATTATGAAACCAACGATCGGAAGCTTCTTCAAGTGATCCTGTTTTCTCAACTTGAGATTGTCCCCAAATTAATCAGTCTTCCCAATTTTTATGATCGCATTACTTCTAAACATGTTTTAAGACCTCTGGAACTTGAAGAGGCAAAAGAAATTATTCAGTATCGTTTGATTCAAGCAGGATGGCCTGAAGGGAAGATGCTTTTTACTCCCGAGGCCATTGAAAAAATTTGGAAATTTTCGAATGGATTTTTAAGAAAAATGACTCAACTCTGCCATCAATGCCTGTTAAAAACAGCCATGAATGAACGTTTTCAAGTGGACGAGACTTTGGTCGAAGAGGTTGTGAACGAGGAAGGTACATTCTTAAATGTCGAGCGACATTACTCCGGAAGAGAAGTTACTCAAGCTTATTAAAGAAGGGCGAGGAGAAGCAAAACCTGAGAACCTATCAGGAAAAGAGTCTGCAGAGACTCTTCCAATCCCTCTTCCCAAAAGGGATCTGTCTCGAAAATCTTCTTCGATCAATTCAGTCAAACCCATTAAAATCCTATCCTTTTCATGCAGTGGGCTCGTGATCTTTTTAATATCTATTTTAGGATATCAATATCTCATCGGAGAGCCCATTTTCCCACTGCCCATAAGGAAGATCCCTTCATCTGAATCATTGGAACTCCCCTCAAATTTGAATCAACAAGCAGAAAGTTTTGACACCTATTCAAAAATTTTAGAAAAAAGAGATATTTTCAAAACCATCGGCCCTCCCCCCCCCGTCATGACTCCGACAGAAAGGTCCGTAGGACTTTCAGAGCTTGTAAAAAATTTGAGCTTGTCAGGAATCATTCCAGGGGATCAACCTGAAGGGATTGTAGAAGATAAATCCAATGGACAAGTTTATTATGTGAAATCGGGAGATCGTATTGGCCAGCTCGAAGTGGTAGAGGTCACAGAAGGATCTCTCCTCTTACGATATCGAGATGAAGAAGGACAACTAACTTTATAATAAGGAGACCTCTGAAAAAGGCCCATCTGTTGCGTTGCCTGCTTCGTTCAGTCGTGCGGCGTACGAGAAAATGTACGCCTCCTTCTTCACTCGCAGGCGCCTTGCATCTGGGACCTTTTTGAGAGGTCTCCAAAAGTAGAAGTTTTTTTAGAAGTTCTAACAAAATAACTCATAGGAGAGTTTTTATGATTTGTCGCCGCATCCTTTTCATCATTTTTCTTTTTCTTCTGGGTTCCAATCTTCAGGGGCAACAAGTAAGCCAAGAAGAAAATAAACAAGAAACTCAAGCGGAAGAGGCTCCACTCAAAGCCCCCTCTGAACCGGGAAAGATTTCATTGAAATTAAAAAACATGGACATTATTGAAGTTTTTAATGTCCTGAATCAAAAAGGAAAACTCAATATCATTGCAGGTAACGATGTGCGAGGGCGCGTCACTCTTTTTGTTGAAAATGTCGATATTTGGGCCGCTTTCAAAATGATTATTGAAACAAATAATTTAGCCTACGTCAGAGATGGCAATATTATTCGCGTCTTCACCACACGAGAATATGAACTCCTTTTTGGACGAACCTTCAGCAATCAAACAAAAGTAAGGGTTTTTTCTCTTCTTCAAACCAAGGCGGAACTTTTGAAACCTGTTGTTGAAGGCATGAAATCTCGTATTGGTAAAGTCTTTACAGATGAAAATGCAAACTCCATCATTGTGGTAGATACAGAAGAGAGCCTAAATCTGATTTCCCAAACCATCAAAGCCCTGGATGTCCCCCTCAAAACAGAAGTCTATACTTTGGCTCACGCAGAGCCCAAAGTCATTGAAGAAAAACTAAAACCTTTCTTAAGCAAACGAGGAAGCATTCAAATTGATCCAGCAACAAGCAAGGTCGTTGTGACGGATGTTGTGGGAGTATCTGAAATTATAGCCCGCATCATCAAAGAATACGATACTGCTCCCTATGTTAAAACAGAAGTTTTTAACCTTAAGTACGGGAAATTTGATGAGGTTAAAGAAAAAATTGAAAAGGAAATCACTGAAGGAATTGGGTATATCCGAGCCGATGAAAGAACCAATAAAATTGCCATTACAGACTTGCCCGAAAAAATGGAGCGCATGAGAAAAATTATCGATGCCTTTGATGAAAAACATCGAGAAGTCCTCATTGAAGCCCAAGTGGTACAAGTGAGACTCAACAAAAACTTTAAATTTGGAATTAACTGGGAGTTTATTGCAACCACGCTTGCCGATCATGCATTTAATCTCAATCTTTCTTCTGGATTTGAAGTCCTTTCTGAAATTCCACAATTAGACACGGGTCAGGTAGAAGCCTTTGAACAAAGAGTTCCCACACGTATTCCGCCCTTTGACCAAAGAATAGCAAACCACCCAGGCGCACGGCTTTTACTTCAAGGATTGGGTAAGGGAGGGAATGATGGTTTAGGAAATCCCTATCAAGCTGTTTTGGATCTTCTCAAAAGGACTGGGGATGTCAACATCCTATCAACCCCCAGAATTACCGTTTTAAACAATGAAGAAGCAAAAATTCAAGTGGGAACAAACGAGGCCTATGTCACCAACACCGTGGTTCAAAACACCACCAACGCGACAACCGCAGAAAATGTAAATTTCATTCAAGTGGGTGTTATCTTGAAAGTAAAACCTCGCATTAACGAAGATGGTTTCGTGACCATGGAGATTGAACCTGAGGTCAGTTCAGTTGCCAGTTTTCTTGTAACCTCTTCAGGGAACCGAATTCCCATTGTTAGAACTTCGAACGCCAAAACCCGTGTGATGGTCAAGGATGGTGTGACCATTGTGATTGGAGGATTGATCGATCGTTCTGTTCATAAAGAAGTCAGTAAGATCCCTATTTTAGGGAGTATTCCTATTCTTGGTATTCCTTTTAAGAAAATTGAAAATACAGTCGACAGCTCAGAATTAGTTATTTTTCTTACACCCAAGATTATCACAGGCGATGTTCAAACGGACGAGCAAGATCGGTTTAAGAAAACATTTAAAGAGGACCCACATGAACCTGGGTTTATTGATGATATTAAGGATTTTGTGACTGCAAAATAGAGTCTCGTTCGCTTATAGAGTGGGGATTTACTCAAACTTGTAAATCCCATCCAAAAATTTCAGAATCCAAAAAACCCGATGAATTTTTGTGACGTATTTGCGTGTCTCAGGATAGGCCTTTGAAAGCATATCCTCGCCCTCTTGCCATCGTAACACATTGATTCTGCCAGCGTTATAAGCCACTAAAACTTTTTCTAAATCTTTAAATTCACCCTTTAATTTTTCTAAATAAAGACATCCTAATTGAACATTGGTCTTAGAATCCATTAAATTTTCAACTTTAAATTCTTTTAGTTTTTTTTCGTGGGCAAGATCTCGAGCGGTTTCAGGCATCAATTGCATTAAACCCATCGCACCCGATTTTGAAACAGCATTCGCTCTAAAACCGGACTCCGCATAAATAAGAGCTGCCACCCATAAAGGATCAAGATGATATTCCCGTGCAACCTGGCAAATAAGCGATCGGTAGGAAACAGGAAAAAGGTGTTTTCTTGCTTTAATAAGCCCAAAAACTAAAGGAAAGCCCAACACATAAATAACCATCAAAATAATCAAAAGGCGAATGTATGTTTTCATGATTGAACACAAAGATAGTCAACGCTCGACGGTCAATAGTCCACAGTCGATAGGAAAAAGAATCCTTTATAAGCTATGTAACTGTTTAATAGATTACTCCAAGTTGGTAGCATTCACTTAATTTTCTCTCTTGCATCACTAACGAACTTTCCTTGAGGGTATCGCAAGATATATTTTTGATATTCGCTTTCAGCTTTGCGTGCTTCCTTCAAAAACTTATCATAGATTTTGGCAATCTGGAATTGAGCCTGTTCAGCCTCTGGACTCAAAGGATAAGATACAACGATTTTCCTGTATTTCTCAATTGCCTCCTCTAACATTTCTTCTTTTTCCTTACCAAATTTCTTAAAAATAGCCGTGTGTTGCTCATCTAACGCCTCTCTCCAGGCTCGATGAGCAGCTTCACTCTCTTCATAGGGAGTGGACGAAGATTGAACGGCTCATTGTAAACTCTTCACTTTTTCTCGATAAAAATGGATGAGGCTTTTAAGCTTTTCAATTCTTTCATCTTTTTTATCGACCGATTTAAGAAGAACTTCATACGCTTTTTTATACTCGCCTTTTCCAGCAAACCTCTCAGCCCTTTCGACAGCCCCTCCATAAGAGCCAGTTTCAAGGCGCATGCAAGCGACCGCGGAGACGTACGTTTTATGGTACGTCGACAAGGAAGCGCAGCATGTAACGCAGAAAATGGCCTTTTTCAGCAGTCTATCAACATATCATAAGTATCACTTAGAGACTGAGGTAATACCTTTGTATCCGTCAACACCGGCATAAAATTCGTGTCTCCACTCCAACGGGGAACAACATGTATGTGGACGTGATTAACAATTCCAGCGCCTCCCACTCGTCCTAAATTCATTCCAATGTTAAATCCGTGAGGCTTCATTTTTTTGATCAGAATTTTTTTAAACTGATTAATGTATTGAAACATTTCCTGAATTTCTTCCGGAGCGAGCAAGGACACATCGCCCAAGTGCCGATAGGGCGTAACCATAAAATGCCCACTGCTATAAGGGAAAAGATTTAAGACCGCAAAACTAAATTTTCCTCTCGCAAGAATAAGATTTTTTTTATCTTTTCTTTCTTTGGGCTTTTTACAAAAAATACACCCCTTTTCAGGAATATGCTTAATATACCTGAGACGCCAGGGTGCCCATAAATGCTTCATCATTAGTTGTGAGTGGTAAGTGGTGAGTTGTGAGTGAAACAGTATCCACATTTCATAATGTTCACTACGATAGCATATCCATCAATCGGTTGTCACAAGTTTCATAATCTCCTTTTCCATAAAATCTTGCACTTGGGGAATGGCCTCTGGAAGAGGAATATCTTTTGCAATCAGTGCGGTCAATGCTGCTGAAAATCGACAACCCAAACCATGAAAACCTTTCCCCAAAATTCTTTGATGAGGAAATTCAAAGCAATCTTTTCCATCGTAAAGAATATCAACCGGTTCCCCTTCTAAATGACCTCCTTTGACTAAAACATATTTTGATCCAAAACGGAATATTGCTTGAGCTGCTTTTTTCATGTGAGCAATCTGGGTGACCGCAAACCCAGCCAAAACAGAGGCTTCATGAAGGTTAGGAGTGACCAGAAAAGCTTGGGCCATCATTTTTTTGAGAGGGGAATGGGCCTTAGGTTCAAGTAAAAGTCTTCCGGTAGAAGAAACCATCATGGGATCAATCACTAATTTTACATCAGAATATTCTGCCATTTTCTTTGAAACAAGGTCCACAACCATTTTTTTATAAAGAAGACCTGTCTTGACAACCCTCATCGGATAAGTCTCTAAAAGAAGGGAAAGCTGATTTGAAATAATTTTTTTAGGAAGAATATAAAGATGGTTAAATTTTGAAGGAACCTGCGAAGTCACAACGGTAATGACTGAAACTCCCTCGACTCCATGGGCCCTAAAAGTCTCAAGATCTCTCTGAATCCCTGCTCCACCACTAGGATCAAACCCTGCAATGGTCAGCACCTGCTTCATTTTACCTCAATCCTGTTACCCACTGAACTAGAGCATCCAGCACAGGAGCAATAACCTTATCAAAAAATCCTGTTCCCATTAAAAGAAGTAGAATAAAAAAACCTATTTTATCAAAGGTCATCCAATGAGGAAGAGTTCTACGAGGCAAAAGTCCTGCCAAAATTCGAGAACCATCTAAAGGGGGAACAGGCACCAGATTGACAAGACCCAGCCAAAGATTAATGACACAAAAAATAAGAAGACTATGAAAGAGAGCTCCTGGTAAAACAAGATGCTGATTAACATGAAAATGAACGAGAGTTCCTGCAACCCCTCCTAAAATAAAATTCATCAAAGGCCCTGCCAATCCTACCCATAAAATATCTCGCCTGGGATTTTTCATGGCAGAGGGATTGATGGGAACAGGCTTTGCATAGCCAAAAAATACTCTTCCCGTCAACAGCACCTGAAGCAATGGAAGAACGACCGTTCCAAAAGGATCAATATGCGGAAGTGGGTTCAGCGTCAAACGTCCTTCGTTCTTGGCCGTTCGATCCCCTCTCAATAAAGCAACCCATCCATGGGCACATTCATGCAATACAATCGACAAAAAAAGAAGAAAAAGCTGCAAGATAATTTCCACTAAATCCTCCCATAACTTTTTGACTTTACCCAACCTATCCAACCATTGGGAAGTTCAATCTTTGACCATTCACCTTGTTGAGCCTCGATCATCACTTTTAATCCTTCATGAATTTTAGAACTGACCGGGAACGACTTCCCAGGACCGCTTAAAACCTGCACCTCTTTTATCAAAATAATTCCCTTGGGGTGCATCACTTCATCCCGACGAACAATATACCAAGAAGTAAGAAATATCACTTGAAATAACGCAAGCACTCCCGCTGTCATCCAAAGTTTAGATCGGACTTTAGGGATCAAAAAAATGAATGAAAGATTCATCAAAATAAACCACCCAAAAATAACATTGATGAGCACGAGTTCCCAAAGGCTTAAACGCTTGGCAATCCACTCAAAGGGCTGAAGAAGAAACATGTGGGGAGAAGGAGCCATTTTATCCTGGAGAAGATTATGTGCAAATTCAAGATTAAGCCTTATTTCCTGATCCCTTCGACTCGATCGAAGGGCACGCTCATAAAAAAGAATCGCTCTTCCTAATTTTCCTAATTTAAAATAACAATTGCCCATATTGTAATCCATTTCGCTAGATTTAAAACCGCCCTTTTCTATTTTTTTGAAATTGCTAAGGGCCTTTTTAAAATCCCCTTCTGTGTAAGCCTTTTGGCCTTCCTTAAAAAGTGTTTCAAAAAATGAACTCGCCTGAATTGAGAAAGGCACAAATTGAAAATAAATAACGACGAGAAAGAGGAATCTCTGTATAAAATTTTTCATATTTTTTTCTCTAACTGAGCCAAAATATTTTTAAGTTCTTTAAGAATCTCTTCTTGAGCTAACCCTGACTTTTCCATCGGAGTGAAACGCCCTAAATTCGATTTTTCAAACATCTCTTCCATCAATTTCAAAAGGGATTCATCAGCCTTTCGCTTTTCTAATTGAATTTTTATTTCATCCCAACGATATCCTTGAAGAGCCAAACCCAACTTCTTTGAAAGATAATCGGTCAAAACCTGTTCAATCCCTGCGTAAAATTCATTCGCATTTTTATCTCCCCTATAGCGACGAAGGGCTTTCAACTTTCTAAGCGCCGATCGATAGGACCGCTGAACCATCACCCCTTCAAAATTTCGGGCTACGAAATTACGCCTTAACCAAACCAAAAAGGAAATCATTAGAAAAAAAAGTGGAAACCCTAAACTAGCAACCATCATTTTTGAGCGAGGCACCCTCTGTCGATGGGTGAAAGCATTAAAATCAGTTTTAATAAATTGAATATCTTTTTGAAGCATCTTAAAATCATTTTTAGTTTCTTCCTTGAGAGAAAGTTGTGGTGAAAGATCCCCTTTTCCCTTCTCTACTTGTATAGGAATCACAGAAGTACGAAGGGTCTGATAAGATTTTTTCTCAGGACTAAAAAAAGAGAACGAAACACCTGGAATTTCATGGTGTCCTTCTCGCGTTGGAATTACAACTTTTTTTACAACCTTTTTACCATGAATTGGGTCCTGATCTTTTTTAATATCTTCCGAATGTCCCGAATCATATATTCGAAAAGCATCTCCAAAATCAAGATGGGGTTCAGTCAATGTTCCAATATTCCCCTCCCCTTCTAAAGTAATCGAAAGGGTGATGGGCTCTCCTGCTTTCACCTTAGGTGAGTCAACATCTGCCTTCATGTTAAATTCCCCTACAGCCCCTGAGAAATCGGGAGGTTGTCCCTCCTTTGGAAGCTCCTTTACCTTAACCACGATAGGATCTGTTTTCAAATTTAATCGTCTTCCCTCAAACATTTGAAAGGGATCCGAATCAAAGAATTTAAAGGGGTCATCATCAAAAAATGAAGAAGCACTCCTCCTACGTCCTGATGGAATCTGACATTTAAGTTCACTTGGGCCAATGGTTAAATCACCCGATGTGGTTGGGAAAAGGGCCGTTCTTAATTCTGAAACAAGATATTTTTCCCCATCAACCACCTCATAATAGGTCTTTTCAGAAGGAATCGTTTCTACCCAAAATCCGGAAAAATTGGGTGGGGCATAAGCCGGTTGACCCAAAAAATTAACCTTACGATATAATTTAAAAGAGAACATAATTTGTTGACCCACATAAACTTCATTCAAATTAACTTCAGCTCTCGTAAAAATTAAATTCTGAGCCTTTTCTTCCTCTCTAGAAGCAGGAACTTCCCCCATCGGAAGAGGTCTCCTGTGAGAAGGCCCCCCTCCTTTCTCCTCTACCGCCTGAACCACTTCAATCTCTATCTGTGAAGTCTGATAAACTTTCTGATCCTGTTTAACTTGAATGGGAGGAACGGTGAATTTTCCCAGCGACTGAGGCTCTAAAATATAGGTATAGGACGCAGATGAAGCCATTTTGCCATTGATAATGGTAATATTTTGGGACTGACCCGCTGAATGGGCAACTAAACCCTGCAAATCTGGAATAATGGGTTTTTCAATATTTGAACCTGTAACAGTAATGGTTAAAACGGTGCTTTCATTCAGAGGAATTCGATGCCGATCAACCGTTGCATCAATCACGTCTTGATCAGATGACCCGGCATATCCTGTCCAAAAAATAAAAAAAACAATCATCCATTTTCGCATAGGTTTTACCAATCATTCCCATTGTCTGACTCGTCTGAAGATTCTGTCTTTGTTAAATTCCAGATTAAATCCTTCTTCTCCTGATTCATCACATCCAAAATCTGAATCGCCTCTTCTTTTTTCATTCCATCTTTCTTCCCTTCCTGACTTTTTTCGGAAGAAACCGCGGAGGTATCATTTTGGCTTCCCTCTTTTTCATTAGAGAAAGACTGCTCCTTCTTTTCGTCTGACTTTTGTTCATCTTGCTTCTTTGCTTGAACCTCTCCTTTTTTCTCCTGGGAAGATTCTTCATCCTCTTTATTTTCTACTGCATCCTTCTCCTCATTTTTTTCTCCTCCTTCCTTCCCAGCTTGAGTTTCTTTCTCTTCCCCTTTTTTTTCCTGATCTTGCTCCCCCTCTTTTTTATCACCTGATTTCTGTTGTTCTTCTTGCTCTTCTTCTTTTTGTTTCTTTTCGTCTTTCTTTTGTTTTTGCTTCTCCTCGACTTTTTTCAATGTCACTTCATAATTATATTTAGAATCTAAATCCTTTGGATCTTCTTTGATGGCTTTTTTATACCACTCTAAAGCCTGAGCATAATCCCCCTTTTTAAAAGCACAATTTCCAAGACTATAATTGGAAATGGATTTTGTCGAAAGATATTTTGTTTGAGAAGAAAGAGACTTCTCATAATAATTTTGAGCCTCATCAAAAGCCTTCTTCGCGTAAAAGGCATTGCCCAAATTAAATAAAATACTCAGGTTATCTTCGCTCTTTTTAAGGGCATCCTGATACCTTTGAATAGCCTCATCATATTGTCCCTTTTGATAGGCCTCATTTCCTTCTCTCGCTAATTGATAACGAGAAAGACCCATTAAAAAAGGAAGCATGAAGATGAGCAACCCAATTTTTTTCACGCTACCCTCCTTTTCAACCATTCATTTTTGACCTGTCTAAAAGATCCTTTTCGCTCTCCGATTAAATCACATAAAATTATCAAAAAAATTGCCATCAAAAGAGGGCCCTGAAATCGTTCTTCATACTGAGTAACAACAGCCTCTCCAAGCTCACCTCTTTCTAGCCTATTCACCTCTTTAAAAATTTCTTTAATTTCCATTCCCCCTGAGGTTGCACGAAAATATTTCCCTCCTGTTTTTCCAGCAATTTCCTGGAGTATTCCTTCATTCAGTTTGGTAAGAATGACCTCTCCTTTTAAATTTCGCTTATGCCCCACCCTCTTCCCTGATTCATCAAACACCGGAATAGGCTCTGGGCTAAGCGCCCCAATTCCAATGGTGTAAATGTGAATGCCCTTGTCGTGGGCTTTTAAAGCAGCTTCTAAAGGCCCCGTTTCCTGATCCTCTCCATCTGTTAAAAGAATGATCGCTTTTCCGCTCGATTTTCCTTGATCAAAAAGGGTTAATGCTTGTTTAATCACTTTTCCAATGGCCGTCCCTTGATGACCTATCAACTCTATATCTAAAATTTCTAAATAAATTTTTAGAGCCGCAACGTCAAAGGTTAAAGGGCAAAGGGTCGCAACATCTCCAGAAAATGCAATTAAGCCAACACGGTTTCCCGCCATTTGCTCTAAAAGATCGACTAACTCTTGCTTCGCCTTCTGGAGACGATTCGGTAGAAAATCTTCCGCTAACATACTGGCAGATGTGTCAACTGCAATCACTACATCCATCCCTTTTCTTTGAACACGCTCTTCTCCTTTACCTAATAAGGGTCGTGCCAAGGCGATCAAAATCAGCAAAATTGAAAACCATTCCAGCGTTTTTATCATTTTCCTCCTTTTTGAACTGACACAATCTGTAAGGAGGAGAAGCGTTCTCGATTTTGCAAAACGGCCTAAACACTTTTTCCTACAGGATTCATCCCAAAAAAAGAGAACGGCCATGGGAATAAGAATCCACAATAAATATAAAATTTTATAATCCGCAAATTTCATTCACATCACCCCTCTTTGAGCTTTGAACCTTCGACTTGATTTCCTTCTTTCTCTTCTAGCTTCCAGCCTCTAGCGTCTAGCTCGCTTTCTGTTTTTGCCTCGAGCTCCTGCCCCGTCGGATGACTTGGGGTCGAGCTTCCAGCCTCGAGCAGTCTTTTTTTGAACTTTGAACCATCTCTAAGGCAGCACCCTCAACCAACTCCGTGCTGATAATCTATCAACCAAAAAAATCACTAACGCAGGCCAAAGAAACAATGGAAAGAGCTCTCGATAATTTGTATAAATTTTCGTCTTGCTTTCCGTTTTTTCCATTGTGTTAATCTTCTCGTAAATCTTCTTAAGAGCCTCTTCAGAAGTGGCCCTAAAATAGAGTCCTCCCGTTCGGTCGGCAATTTTCTTGAGCACTTCCTCATCAATTTCCGTTTTCATCTGAGCATAAGTTCTTCCCAACATGGGATCATTGATGGGAACAGGAACCAACCCCTCCCTACCAATTCCAATCGTATAAATTTTCACACCCAGGGCCTTTGCCATTTCAGTTGCCGTCAGGGGATCAATCTTTCCCGCATTATTCACCCCATCGGTTAAAAGAATCATCACCTTGCTTTTTCCTGAAGACCTTCTCAAACGGTTTAATCCATTGACAATTCCCATACCCATGGCCGTCTTTTCTTCAGGAACAATCCCCACCTTGATTTCATCCACCCGCTTCAGGAGAAAAGAATCATCCGAAGTCAGCGGACAAAGTGTAAAACTATCCTCGCCAAAAACTAAAACTCCCATTCGATCTCCACGGCGACTTTTAATAAATTCCTTGGCCCTTTCCTTCGCGACTTCGACACGATTTTTGGGATGAAAATCCTCTGCCAACATACTCCCTGAAACATCAATCGCAAGCATAAGATCAATTCCTTCTGTCGAATATTCCTCGTAAGACTCTCCTGATTGAGGTCTTGCAAGCGCCACTATAACGAGTACCACTGCCAACCCTTTCCAAATCAAAGCCCCCTTTACAAGTTTGACTTTCCAGTGAGAAAGACCTCCTTGAATTCCTCTCACATCAGAATAGAAAAGAGCCGCCTTTAAATGTTTTCCCCATTTTTTCTGATAGAAATAAAGACAGGGCAAAATTAAAAATAAGAATAGAAACCACGGGGATTCAAGACGCATGTGAAATTTCCTTTGTCACGTCTACCAGCTCAATCCCCTGCTGAAGCCGTAAAGTTAGCTCTAACCTATCCGGAATATATTTTGCAAATTTGACAAGATCAGCCTCATTCAAAAGATCTCTGATCTTATTCATGACTTCGCTAGAAAGTTTTTTAGATTTCAATTCTTTCAAACACTCGAAGGTGGTCATCTCTAAAATATTTAAGAAAAATCTACGACCCAAATAATGGCGCAAAATATCCGACAATTGTGAATAGACCTCTTTAATCCTTGCTTCTCTAAATGCATCAGAATGAGCAAGTTCCTCCAAACGCTTCAGAGCCTCTTCACTGGGACTTAAAAGGGAGATCGATGTCGAAAGAACTTTTAAGGGATGACTTATTTTTTTTCGAATCCAAAAGAAAACACCCACTCCTAAAAACGCAACAATCACGATCGCAAGATAAAGCCATAAAAAATGGCGTTCCAAAAGAAGTAAAGGTTTTGCCCCTCGAATGTCCGAATTCTCATCCTTGGGATTCATCAAGCTCTTGACCTCGAGCGAAAGCGCTTGAGTTTTTAGTTCCTCTTCCGGAGCGCCCTGAGGTATATATTCAATCAAAATGGGTCCCAAATTAAATTTTCCAGTTTGAAAAGGAAGGAAGGTGTAACTTAAAATTGTCCGAACTCTATCCCCTTTGAGTTTCTTTTCTGAAACATGAAAATCCTTTATTTCAAAAGGTTGCGTGTATTTCTCAATGGCAGGGGGTTTGACTTGAGAAGAGATCGGTCGTTCCAACGCTAAGGTTAAATGAATCTCTTCTCCAATGAAAACTTTATTTTTATCCATCAGGGCATCGACATGAACAGTTTCTTCAGCCCACATGCCTCTTTCCCAACATAAACATAAAAAGAGAATCAAAAGCCATATCCTTTTCCCCCTCATAGATCACCTGGCCCTTCTTTCTCTCATTTTAAATAATTGATTGAGAGATTTGGCATAAGAGGTCTGCGTCTCGATTCTGGCATGATCCACTCGATTGGATTGAAAAAGTTTTTTAAGAGATTGACTCCTCTTTTTTTTCTCGTCCTCTATCAAAAGGGAAACAGCCTTTGAATCAGTATTGACAAGACACATCTGGTCTGTCTCACGATCTTCAAGCCTTAAAAGGCCTATGGATGGTATTTTCTCCTCATGTTGATCAAAAAGCTCTAAAGCAATTAAATCATGTTTTTTAGCTGTAATCCTCAAAGGCTTCTCAAAGGAGGTATCTAAATAATCCGAAATGAGAAAAACGACTGAACGTTTCGGTAAAACCTTTGCGACATACTCTAAAGCCTTCGCAATATTTGTTTTTTTCCCTTTGGGTTTATAGAAAAGAATCTCTCGAATCATCCGCATTCCGTAACGCTTATTCCTTTTAGGCGGAAGATATTTCTCAATCTGATCGGTAAAGATCAGAAGGCCCACACGGTCATTATTGCGAATGGCTGAAAAAGCAATGAGTGCCGCAAGCTCGGCGGCCACCTCACTTTTCAAACGATCCCCACTCCCAAAATTCTGAGAACCGCTCAAATCAACCATCAATAAAACATTCAGCTGACGCTCCTCCATAAACTTTTTAACATAAGGATGCCCCATCCTTGCCGTCACATTCCAATCAATCGATCGAATATCGTCTCCAGGGATATATTCTCTCACCTCTGAAAATTCAATCCCCTGTCCTTTAAAAACACTATGATATTCACCCGAAAAAACCTCATTGACCAAACGCCGCGTCTTAATTTCTAAGCGCTTAACTTTTTTAAGAATATCGATAGGTTCTGGATTCATCGTTTTCACCATAAACATTTATTCACTCGCATGAATTAATATCAAAAATCAAAAATCAAACATCAAAATGACAGATCAAAATTCAAAATGGCTCACAAGTTAGGATATAGAGATGATTTTTACATTTTGACTTGTCATTTTGATTTTTGCATTTTGAATTTTAAATTATCTTTTCACGGCACTTCAATTTCTTCAAAAATTTTCTTAATGATACTGTCCGAGGTAATTTCTTCCGATTCGGCCTCAAAGGTTGTAATGAGCCGATGCCGCAGAACATCAGGCCCAATGGCCTTGATATCATCTGGAGTTACATAACCGCGACCCTTTAAAAAGGCATAGGCCTTCGCTGCCTGGGTCAAGTAAATGGTTGCTCGGGGCGAGGCACCATAGGCAATTAATTTTTTTAAATCGCCGAGTTTATGTTCTTCAGGTGAGCGTGTCGCATAAACGATATCCAGAATATAATTTTTAATTTTTTCATCCATATAAATCATGTAAATCACGGACCGCGCTTTCAGAATGTCCTGTGTATTGATGATCTCTCCCACAGAAATTTTTTGCCCGGTCGTCATCCTTTCCAGAATCTCTCGCTCCTCTTTTTTACTGGGATAATTAAGCTTGAGTTTCAACATAAATCGATCGACCTGAGCTTCAGGAAGCGGATAAGTCCCTTCTTGCTCAATGGGGTTCTGAGTCGCTAAAACGAGAAATGGTTCCTCCAAAGGAAATGTATTTTCACCCAAAGTCACCTGCTTTTCCTGCATCGCTTCGAGTAATGCGCTTTGAACCTTGGCTGGAGCCCGATTAATTTCATCGGCCAAAATAAGTTGAGAAAAAATGGGACCTTTTTTAGTTATAAATTGACTGTTTTTCGGATCATAAATCAGGGTTCCAAGCAAATCGGCAGGCAAAAGATCTGGCGTAAATTGAATTCTTTGAAATTTGGCTTGAATGGTTTGGGCAAGGGTCTTAACTGAAAGTGTCTTCGCAAGACCTGGAACTCCTTCAATCAAAACATGCCCATTGGCTAAAAGAGCAATCAGAAGCCGTTCAATCAAATAATCCTGTCCCACAATCACCTTACCTACTTCAGCCACAATCTGTTTAACGATCACACCCTCTTGTTGAATCTTCTCATTGATTTCTTTGATATTAAAATTCACAGACCCTCCTTCATGATTTTGATGAATAAAATAATCTAAGATTTGAGGTTCATTCTAGTATTTTGAACAAAATTGAGGGGAAAAATATTTCAACAGGATTGAAATATTGAGGGAATAAAAGGTTATTCTGGGGAAGTCATTCATTAACTGGCAGCTTGGTAATAAATAAATCGTCCGCAATGATCACAGTTAGCCGCTACATCTTTTCTTTGAATCTCCGCGTAGGTTGAAGTCGAGACCCCTATAAAACATCCTTGGCAGACAGCCTTAATGACAGGGACAACAGCATTAGAATCGCTCTTATTTCCTTTTAATCGCTCGTACCTTTTGACAATGAGGGAGTCTAATGTTTTGGTAAGATGAATCCGTTCCTTCTTCATCCCCTCCAATTTCTTAAGGAGACTTTTCTCACTGGCTTTAGGTTTTTTCTCAAGTTCGAAGGCGTCTTTAAGGATAGAACTGATCTCAAAGTCGAGTTTTTGAAGCTCAACAAGGTGGTCAACACGGATTTTTAGCACGATCAAAAACCTCCCCTTTATCAAGCCAGACCCTATCAAAATTCAAATAGCTTGTCAAGAGCTATGAGCACTGCATTCGAAACAACCTCTATACCCAAGCCGCTAGAAATTTTTGGACAGGCAATATCCTAATCCCATCTTTTAAGAAGTCCTTCTCACCATTCTGGGTGACCTGATACGAAAAGGGTATTTTGAGTTTGTCTTGAAAACAAAAAAGCTCTACATCCCACCCTTCACAGTCATGCCAATAATGACAGACTTTCAGAAGATGGGAGGCGACAAGATTTTCTAGGCGAGCGCCTGGTTTTTTCAAGTGACTCCAGTCCCAAAGATAAAGCTTCTTCTCTTTCCTCACACTTGCAATCCTTTTAGACTGATAGGGAGACAACCGAAAGCAATAATAAAAATTTTCACAGGTATCGAGCCAGTGACTGACCGTTCTATCTCTAGGCCCAAACCCTTTTCAGGGATCATCGGTTCATCCGGAGGTTTGAAAGAGGGGGTCTTTTTTAGAAGTTCTGCTACAGAAAAAGGATGAAGGCGATGGTAATGGTAACGACCTTGAAGCGAGTCACCTCCCCTTCGGTAAATATCCAGACGGGCACTCCCTGTCAGAAGAAATTTGTATTTTTCTTTGTGAGTGTCATACTCCCCCTTGACCCAATTTTTCCACCGCGGATATTTATGAAACTCATCCAGAATAATGAGCTCCATATCGGGGGGCCATATCCCATTGAGGGCCTCTTTTCTTTCAGCCAGCCTGTCCCAGGTGTAATATTGTGAGGCGTAATGGGATCCAACAATATCTCGTGCAAAAGTGGTCTTACCTACCTGCCGAGGTCCACCCAGAAACACCATCTTCTCACAAAGATCTTCCCGAATCGTCTGATCATATCTTTCTTTTGAGTTTATAAGTAAATTGTATACCACTACAAAATACTTTCAAGTAAATTGTACAGTCATGTAAATTACTTCTATTCGATAATATCTATCGATTCCGTTGTCACATCGATTTCTTGGAAACATCCAAACCCTCTCGAGTGATTTCCAAACTCTGGCTGAGAGATTTTATCAATGGAAGGGGAGGAACTCCACCCTCTTTTGGAATAAGCTCTAGTGCCTCATCCTTGCTCATTCCCATATCCTGCATCGCTTCTAAAAGAGCTTCACGATCATTGGAACAAAATACAATCAGAGCCAATTGCTCCCATTGATCTTTCTCAAAATTTTGATCGCCATGCACAGCTCGAACACCTGCTCGAACAAGCTCAGGACCATAAAGAACCCAGTGTTCGTCCCAACCGATCACACGCATTTGATTTTGAAAAGAAAAATCCATTTCCGGATGACTTTCTTCATGAATTCTTCTCACTTGTTCGATAAGATCCTTGCCGCTCTCAATTCTCAACATTTTTTCCTGAATCTTCAGAGTTCTTTTGAGTTCTTCCAAACTAGCTTCTGACATACTCGTATTTCCAAAAAATATAAACTCCATGTTCTGATGACTTGCTCTCGCCGCTTCTCTTGCCAAATCTAAAATCTCTCTGGCACGACTTCCTTCCATGAGCCACGCTACATCCACAAGAACATAAACAGGTTCTTTAATCGCTTTGGATCGATCCAGTGCCTTTGCGTAAATCTCTCTTTTTGCACGACCCATTTTAATCTCTAAAATCCATGTTCTAGCCTGGCCCCCTCTATATTGCTCAACCCGAACCCCTAGCGCCTGAATCAAGTTGGTCAAGTCCTCATCAGAAAGGGGTCTCCCCAAAGAACTTCTCTCTCCCCTATAATCTTCAACAACAGCCCCCAACCTTCTCAAAAGGCTTATAACTTCTAAATTGTCCTCAAGATATTGATCGAGTGTTTCTCCTCCCGAAAAATGCAATTGGTTTTTGAACCATTCCCCAAACCGGTCTAGCTCCGTCCTCCCTATAAAGCGCCCTCTCTCTCTTAAAAACCAAAGCGTTCCTCGTCCAAATCCTTCTATAGACCTATAAAATTCTATGGGGAAAAACCTTGCCACTACACTAGCTCCTCTCAATAAAATGAAAACTGCAGTAATTCCAAGAACAAGATAGGCAAACGCCTGAGCCGATATCAGCCCCAAGGCATAGTACCCTATGCTCAAGCTGATCAAAGAAGCCAAAGCGGATGAATGAAGCTTAGTTCCACTTTCTTTAGGCCCATATTTTTGCATCCATTCTTTGGATAAGGGATTTTCTAGAGCGAAGGGAATAGCCTTTCGCGCATCCGCGGTATCAATCTCTCCCTGAGCGTTAAAAACGCCAGAGGATAACGTTCCTGTTTCAATCGCATCTTGTATCCAGAGGTACAGATCCGATTTAAGTAAAGGATAAGAAATTACATAATTAAAGGCCACATTGGCGAGACCAATTTTTTCAACAGCCCTAATGTCTCTCTCATACACTTCAACATCCTCTTTAGGAGTCTTTCTCACTTCAGTCATAAATGATGGATTTTTGTTCGCAACATTCACCATAAAATCTAGACTTGAAGTGGAGGCATCGATCTCTGTCCAAAATCGTATTGCAAAAAGCCTTTGATAAAGATACCTGAGCTGAGCATCCTCACGAATCTGAATCAACCATGTTTGCCTCGAAAATTGTGACGCGTCCAATCCTAAAGCGATATGCCTTAGAGAATATATAGGTGTAAGATAGTTGCTATCCAATTCTTCATAGATTTCATAATACTTATTCATCCCTTTAACTTTCAAAAGGTAATGATCTCTTAAATCGATGAGGTTATCTAAGGCCTTTTGCAACCTGCTCCTTAACTCGGTTGAAGAGATCTTTCCCTGAGCCAAAATTCGAGAATTCTGTAAAAAAGATTTGTCTTCCAAAGCCTTTTCATATTCCTTAATTGCGCCATCCACCGAAGCTGAAACAATTTGTCGAATGACGACATTTCCTTCCTTTAAGTGGAGAAAATGATTTAAGTGACGGGCTTCATGAGACAAGGCTATGATGGTAAAATAAATCGACCGACTATTATGACGGCTATTCACCGTTAAAATGGGCTTTTCCAATTCACTTAAAGAACTATGGTAGACTAAATCCGATTGGGCCTCGTTAACAACTTCAATATCCACGCCTCCACTTTTAATTTGTTGAATCAATTTAAAAACTTCTTTCTTCGCGTCAGAGCTCGGCATTTTTCGATGGGCCTCTTCAATTCTGGTAAGAGCACTCTGCTGATCTTTATTCAAAACCTGAACCTTAGAACCTGAAACTGGTTTTACTTGGACGGGTCGTGAACCAGCCTCTACTCTTCCTAAAAACAAAACTGCAGCTGATAACGCAGCCACGAAAAGTCCAGCCATCACCGAAATTCTAGAGAATCCAGAAGAACTTCTACGGCTCTTTCCTTTGATAAGTGAACGAGACCCGTCAGTTACTCCTCTCCCTCCTCTAACCGAATGTGCTCTATCAGGGGTTACTCCAGCAACCTGGCCCATGAGCCCAAGATGTCTATATCCCAAAAAACTAACACTACTTCTTTCATGACGCTTATCACTTCCCGCATACTTTTCAAGCAAACCCCGAAACTCTTCATAGCCATCGCCTAGGGATTCTTTTAAATAGGCTTTGGTAAGTTTTTGAATCGTCCCTCCTGAATTCAAGAGTTGCCGAATTTCCTTTAAATGATTCATCAATTCTGGATCGAAACCTGAATTCCGAACGCCCTTATGTTTTTCCCTTAGGGATTGAATCACCGGTTTTAAATGGGGAACTGATTTTTCCCATTGATCAAATTCTTCTGAGGAGAGATTGCCTTTTTC